>CAZARJ010000130.1:0-5513 GCA_964487515.1 uncultured Conexibacteraceae bacterium
GCCCGGAATCCGAAGGGCTGCGCGCCGGGATCGCGCGGGGCGCCGGTGGGCGCGGCGGAGCGCGGAGGGCAGGCGCGGGAGCGGCCCGTCGGCGAGGGCGGCCAGGGCGCCGAGCCCGCCGAGGGCGAGATGGAGGACGTTGTCGGCGTCGCCGAGGGGGAGGAAGCCGAGGATCGAGCCGATCCCGTGCTCGGTGGCGAGCAGGCCCCAGACGCCGAACAGGAGATAGAAGGCGGCCAGCGCGGCGGCCGTGGCCCGCGGGCGGTGGCCGGCGAAGGTGAGCGCCACCAGGCCGCTGGCCAGGTAGATGACGTTGCGCCAGCCGTTCACGAGCAGGATTCCGGCGATGTCGTCGCCGTCGAGCGCCGAGCCGGTCGCGAAGCCGGCGTCGTGGAAGAATCCGAGCACGCCGAGGAGGGCCAGGAACGCACCCGCGGCGAGCGCGTAGAGGCGCGCGGGGCCGGGATCGCCGCCCCCGGCGCCGGCGGCGCCCGTCCCGCCGCGTGCCCTGCGGCGCCAGCGCGGCCGGGACCGATCGCGGCGCGGGCCGTTGGATGTCTTCGGATCGCTCACGGGGTAGCCGCCCGCGCAAGCCTAGGCAACGGGCCCCCGGAATCCAACCGGCAACCGGGCCGGTGGCGCCCCGGGACCGGCCGGCGCGGCCGGACAGCTAGGCTCCGCCGCCTCATGGCTCGCTGCTATCGGCATCCGGACCGCGAGACGGGCGTCGCCTGCTCGCGTTGCGGGCGCCCGATCTGCCCCGACTGCATGACTCCCACCTCGGTCGGGATGCGCTGCCCCGAGTGCGCGGCCGACCGGACCGAGGTGCGCCGCCCGAGCGCGCCCGGGGACTCGGCGGCGATGCGGGCGACCTGGACGCTGATCGGAATCAATGTCGCCGCCTTCGTGATCCAGCTCCTCGGCGGCGGCTCCAGCGGCACGGCGGGGGCGCTGTTCGCCGACGGGGCGCTGTGCGGGAACGCGGTCGGCGGCGGGGGCATCTGCGCGGGCGGCGGGCAGATCATCCAGACCGACGGCGGCGAGTGGTGGCGTCTGATCAGCTCCGGGTTCCTGCACGGCGGGCTGATCCATCTCGGGCTCAACATGTTCGTCCTCTTCATCCTCGGCCAGGTCCTGGAGCCGGCGATCGGGACGGCGCGCTTCGTCGGCCTCTACGTCGTCTCGCTGCTCGCCGGCGCCGTCGGCGCGCTGCTGCTCTCGGAGCCGATGACCTTCACCGTCGGCGCCTCGGGTGCGATCTACGGCCTCTTCATCGCCACGATCATCGTCGCCCGGCGCCGCGGGCAGATGCAGATCGTCCAGCAGCTCGGCTTCTGGCTCGTGCTCAACCTGGTGCTCACGTTCTCGGTCGCCAACATCAGCGTCGGCGGCCACATCGGCGGCCTCGTCGGGGGCACGATCGGGACCCTGCTGGTCGTCGCGGCGGAGCGGCAGATGGCGCGGCGGGCGACGCTCGGGGCGGAGCTCGCCGGGATGGCGGCGCTGGCGGTCGGCTGCCTGGTCGCCGGCGTGGTGATCGCCAACGCCGCCAGCGCCTGAGCAAACGCGCGACCGAGGGCGCGCGGACTATAGGATCAGGGGCGTGCCGTTGAACGACGCGGAGATCGGCGAGCGGCTCGCGGCGCTGCCCGGGTGGCGGCGCGAGGGCGAGACCATCGTGCGCTCCTTCGAGCGCGGGGACTTCGTCGGCTCGGTGGCCTTCGTCGAGCGACTCGTCGAGCCGGCGGAGGAGCTCGGCCACCACCCCGACCTGGAGATCTCCTGGGCGACGGTCACGGTGCGCATCACGACCCACTCCGAGGGCGGCCTGACGGCGGCCGACTTCGAGCTCGCGAAGCGGATCGACCGGCTTGCCTGAGCGGCTCTGAGGGGCCCCGATGCGACTGCTTCACGTCGTCGGAACGCGCCCGAACTTCGTCAAGATGGCGCCCGTGATCGCGGCGCTGCGGGCCCTCGACCCCGATGGCCGGCACGCGCTCGTCCACACCGGCCAGCACTACGACCGGATGATGTCGGGGATCTTCCTGGAGGAGCTGGGCGTGCCCGCGCCCGACCACATGCTCGGGGTCGGCTCGGGCACCCACGCCGAGCAGCTGGCCGGCGTCCTCGAGGCGATCGCGCCGGTGCTGTGGGCCGAGGAGCCGCAACTGGTGATCGTCCCCGGCGACGTCAATTCGACCCTGGCGGCGGCGCTCGCCTGCGCCCACCTGCGGATCCCGCTCGCGCACGTCGAGGCGGGCCTGCGCAGCTTCGACCGGACGATGCCGGAGGAGGTCAACCGGGTGCTCACCGACCAGGTCTCCGACCTGCTGTTCACCCACTCCCCGGAGGCGGAGGAGAACCTCGCCCGGGAGGGCGTCGAGGGGGGCCGCGTCGAGCTGGTCGGCAACACGATGATCGACTCCCTGGTCGCCCTCCAGGGCCGCTTCCGGGAGCGCCGGGCGTGCGCGGAGCACGGCCTCGAGCCGGGCAGCTACCTGCTCGTCACGCTGCACCGGCCGGCCCTGGTCGACGGGGAGTTGCTCGCGGCGGCGATCGGGGCGCTGGCCGAGGTCTCCCGGGCGCTCCCGGTCCTCTTTCCGGCCCATCCCCGCACGCGCGGCGCTCTCACGGCGGCCGGGATCGGCGAGCTCCCCGACAGCCTGCGGCTGATCGAGCCCGCCGGCTACCTCGACTTTCTCTCCCTGGAGGCCGACGCTCGCGCCGTGCTCACCGACTCCGGCGGCATCCAGGAGGAGACGACCTACCTCGGCGTCCCCTGCTTCACCCTGCGCGACAACACCGAGCGCCCGATCACGATCGAGCGCGGGACCAACCGGCTGCTGGGCCTCGATCCGGCGCGGATCGCCGAGGTCCCCGGCCTGCTCGCCGAGGCGCGCCCGGGCGCCGAGCCGCCGCCGCTGTGGGACGGTCGCGCCGCCGAGCGGCTGGCCGGCCGGGTGGCGGCCTTCCTCGGCGGCTGAACGGCCCTCGCGGCGCCAGCCCACGTCGCGTCGGCCGAAGCTGCGATATTCCGCCCCGTGGTCAGCTTCAGCTTCGCGCCCAAGGACCGCGTCTTCTTCGACCTCCTGCGGGAGGCGGGGGAGAACGCCCTGCGCTCCGCCGAGCTGCTGCGCGAGATGCTCACCGGCTGGCCCGAGGGGGCCGAGAGCCTGAACCGCGAGATCTTCCGGGCCGAGCAGGATGGCGACCGGATCACGCACGACATCATCAAGCGGCTCAACACGACCTTCGTGACGCCCTTCGACCGCGAGGACATCTACGGCCTGGCGACGAAGATCGACGACATCGTCGACTACGTCGAGGAGGCCGGCGACTTCATGGGCCTCTACAAGATCGAGGCGCCGATGGAGCAGGCGCTGGCGCTGGCGGACGTGCTCGTCGACTGCTGCAAGGAGCTCTCCATCGCGCTCGCGGGGCTGCGCGGCTTCAAGGACCTCGACCAGCACCTGATCGAGATCCACCGGCTCGAGAACGACGGCGACCGGATCTCCCGCGACGCCGTCGCCTCGCTGTTCGCGAACGGGATCGACCCGATGGTCGTGATCCGCTGGAAGGACATCTTCGCGGTGCTCGAGAAGGCGATCGACGCGACCGAGACCGCGGCGCACATCATCGAGGGCGTGGCGATCAAGAATGCCTAGGGGGGCGCGGCCTGAGGGGGCTCGCCGGACCGCCGCGCGGCGGGCGCAACAACCGATCGGCTAGGGGACGGAGTGGACAGCGACATCATCCTCGTGATCGTGATCGCGGCGGCGCTCACGTTAGAATTCACCAACGGCTTCCACGACACCTCGAACTTGGTCGCCACCTCGATCTCCACGCACGCGCTCTCGCCGCGCGTCGCCGTCGCCATCGCGGCATTGCTCAACTTCGCCGGCGCGTTCATCTCGATCGAGGTCGCGGCGACGGTCGCCCAGGACGTGGTCGTCGGCGACGCGATCACGCCCACGGTGATCTTCTCGGGCCTGGTCGGGGCGATCTCCTGGAACATGATCACCTGGTACTTCGGCCTTCCCTCGAGCTCCTCGCACGCGCTCATCGGGGGCGTGGTGGGCGCCGCGTTCGGCGCCGCCGGCGCCTCGGCCGTGCTCGGGGACGGGGTCCTGGGCAAGGTCCTGATCCCGGCCCTGCTCGCCCCGATCATCGCCTTCGTGATCGGCGTCCTGGCGATCGGGATCGCCTACCGGGTCAGCGGCCACCTGCGCCCCGGACACGCGAGCCGCGGCTTCCGGCTCGGCCAGATCGTCTCCGGGGGGATGCTGGCCCTGGCGCACGGCACCAACGACGCGCAGAAGACGATGGGCGTGATCACGCTGGCGCTGATCGCGCACGGGAACATCGCCGCCGACGACTTCCACGTCCCGACCTGGGTGATCGTCTGCTCGGCCACGGCGATCGCGCTCGGCACCTACACGGGCGGCTGGCGGATCATCCGCACGATGGGCACGCGGATCATCAAGATGGACAGCGCCCAGGGGTTCTCCGCGCAGGGAGCGGGGGCGGCCGTGATCCTGGCCTCGACGCACTTCGGCTTTCCGCTCTCGACCACCCAGGTGATCGCCGGCGGCGTGATGGGCGCCGGCGCCGGCAAGCGCCTTTCGGCGGTGCGCTGGGGGGTCGCCGGGAACCTGGTCGTCGCCTGGGTCGTGACCCTTCCCGCCGCCGCCGCGATCGGCGCGCTCGCCTACGGCTTCACGAGCATCTTCGGCGACAACGCGATCGGCCCCGTCCTGGTCTCGGTGATGGCCATCGCCCTCGCCCTGAGCCTGCTGAGCAACAGGATCCGGCGCGGCCAGCCGGTGCCGGCGGGGTGAGGCGGCGATGAGCGGGATCCTCGCGGCCGTGGGCCTGCTCAGCGGGTCGATCATCGACCCCGAGGCGCTGCTCGACACCGCGATCGCCTCGCTGCTGGCCGGCGTCGGGGTCACCTTCGCGGCGTCGGCGGCGATCTTCGGCTTCTCGACCCTGGCCGAGATGCGGCTGCAGGGCCGGCCCCTGGCGGCGCTCGGAGCGGGCCTGATCGGGGTGGTCGCGAGCGCCGCCTTCGCGGCCGCGATCGTGCTCGGGCTGATCGTCATGGTCAGCGGCTGAGCGGCCGCGCCCTGCCGGCGGCCCCGATCGGTCAAGATTGGGACATGCAGGCGCTTCGCAACGCAGCGATCATCGCCCTGCTGGCGCTGGCGCTCACCGTGCTACCGGCCGGGGGCAACCTGGCCACGGCCCTGCTGACCGCGCTCAGCCTCGCCTTCCTGGCGGCGATCGGGTTGCTGGCCGTGCGCGCCTGGCGCGACGCCGGCCTCTTCCGGGACTCGCTCACCGATCGCCGGCGGGCGCTGCTGTACGGGGCGCTGGGCGCGATCGCGTTGATGATCGCGGGCACCGACGAGCTGCTCGCCACGGGCCCCGGCACCGTCCTGTGGGCGGCGATCCTGTTCGCCTCGGGCTGGCTGATCTACACGATCTGGCGCGAGGCGAAGACGCTCTAGGCG
>CAZARJ010000131.1:0-5470 GCA_964487515.1 uncultured Conexibacteraceae bacterium
CCGCCCTCGGTGCCGAGCAGCCTCCGCGCCTCCGCCTCGGCGCTGGCCGGCACGAGGATGTCGCGCGGCCCGGCGGCGAGGAAGTCGGGGACGTCGAAGCCCCCCGAGCGCCGCAGGATGCTCGGGATCCCCTCCTCGAGGAGTATGCCCTGCATGAGCTCGGCCTCGGGCTGGTTGTGGCCGACCGCGACCCGGCGCAGCTCGCCGGCGGTGAAGCGCGGATCGATCTTGCGCGCCCGCCGCGTGCGCTCGTCGCGGGGCTCCTCGGCCCCGGCGGGAGCGGCGGCGAGCAGGGCCCCGCAGTGGGAGCAGAAGCGCTCGCCCGGCTCCGTCGGGAGCCCGCATTCGCGGCAGGCGAACGGCTGCTCAGGCGACGTCGAGATCGACCTCCCGGACGTCGCCGTCGCGGATCGCGAAGGCGCGAACGACGGGCGCATCGGGGTCGAGCAGGGAGCAGATCAGATAGAGCGGGTCGGGCCAGCCCTCGGCCAGGTTGATGTCGGTCTGCGACGGATAGGCCTCGCTGCGCGTGTGCGAGTGGTAGATCCCGACGAGCTCGTCGCCGGCGGCCTCGATCTCCTGCATCGTGCGGTACTGCTCCATCGCGTCGATCTCGTAGCGCAGGGGGCTGGCGAAGGTGTTCGTCGTCCGGTGCACGGTGCGGGCCTCGCCGCCGCCGCCGCCGAGCAGCCCGCAGCACTCGTTCGGGGCCTCCTCCCGGGCGTGGGCGACGATCTCCTCGAGCAGGGCCTGCGGAATCCTCATCGGCCGCTCAGGCTATCCGGGCGGGCGCGCGGCCTGCCGGCACGCGGTCGGGGCGGGCGGCGCTCACCACCAGTTCGTCGTCTCGACGCCTTCGATCTCGTCGATGGGCTGCGTGTAGACGCCGCTGGAGAGATACTTCCAGCCGTCGTCGGGGATCAGGAAGACGACGTTGCCGGAGTCGAGCTCGCCGGCGATCCGGTTGGCGACGTAGGCGATGGCGCCCGAGCTGACGCCGGCGAACACGCCCTCCTCGCGCAGCAGCCGCTGGGTCCAGATGATCGAGTCCCGGTTGGCGACCATGATCTTGCGGTCGAGGACCGAGAGGTCGATGATCGGCGGGATGAAGCCGTCGTCGAGCGAGCGCAGGCCGTCGACGTTCTCGCCCTGCATCGGCTCCGCGGCGACGATCTGCGTCGCGGGATCCTCCTCCTTGAGGCGGCGGCCCACGCCCATCAGGGTCCCGCCGGTGCCGAGCCCGCCGACGAAGGCGGCGACCTCGCCGAGCTCCTCGAGGATCTCGGGCGCGGTGCCGTTGTAATGGGCCAGCGGGTTGGCCTCGTTGCCGTACTGGTAGGGCATGTAGAACGAGGGGTCCCTGCCCGCCATCTCCAGCGCCAGCTCGACCGCGCCGTTGGAGCCCTTCGGGCCCTCCGAGTAGACGATGTCGGCGCCGTACATGCGGAGCAGCTGGGTGCGCTCGTCGGTCACGTTGTCCGGCATCACCGCGCACATCGGATAGCCCTTGCGACGGCAGATCATCGCCAGCGCGATCCCGGTGTTGCCGGACGTCGGCTCGAGGATCGTCTGGCCCGGGGCGATCAGGCCCTCGCTCTCGGCGTGGTCCATCATCGCCTTCGCGACCCGGTCCTTCACCGAACCGGTCGGGTTGCGGCCCTCGAGCTTGGCGAAGATGCGGACGTCCGGGCTCGGCGCGAGCCTGGGCAGCTCGACGAGCGGCGTGTTGCCGATCGCTTCGAGAACGTTCTCGAAGCGACCCCCGCAGGGACGATTGAGCAGCTCGCCGTCCATCGCTTCAGTAAGTGTAGTGGAGGCCCGGGGACAGGCCGCCCCCGAAGCGGTCCCACCGGCGGCCCGGTGCAGATATCGTGAAGGGTCACAACACATCCGCAAGGGCAGGGTGCGGGCAGCCATAGGAGAGGGGAATCACCCGTGAACTCAACCACCATGCTGCGCCGGTTTCTCGTCATCATCGCGGCGCTGGCCGCCATCTTCGTGGTCGCCGGTTGCGGCGACGACGACAGCTCCAGCGACGACGACTCCGGCGACGGCCAGGCCGCCGTGACGACCCTGACCGAGGGCACGTTGACGGTCGGCTCCGACATCCCGTACGAGCCCTTCGAGGGCGGCAAGGCACCCGACTACGAGGGCTTCGACATCGACATCGTCGGCGCGATCGCCGATCAGCTCGGCCTCGAGGTGAAGTGGGTTGACACCCCGTTCGACACGATCTTCCGCGACGTCGCGCAGGGTCGCTTCGACCTCGTCGCCTCGGCCAGCACGATCACCCCGGAGCGCGAGAAGACCGTCGACTTCTCCGATCCCTACTTCCAGGCCGATCAGTCGCTGATGGTGCGCACCGACAGCGACATCAAGTCCGTCGACGACCTCGGCGGCACGACGATCGGGGCTCAGAAGGGGACGACCGGAGCGGCGTACGCGGAGGACGAGACGGACGCCGCCACCGTCCGCACGTATCCCGAGATCGGCGACGCGTTCACGGCCCTGGAGAACACCCAGGTCGAGGCCGTGATCAACGACTTCGCGATCTCGAAGTTCGCCGAGGAGGCCCGCCCCGACCTGACGGTGGTGGAGCGGATCCCGACCGACGAGTACTACGGGCTGGCGATGGCGAAGGGCAACGAGCAGCTCGTCAGCGCCGTCGACGATGCCCTGCAGACGATCAAGGACGACGGCACCTACGCGGACATCTACAGAAAGTGGTTCGACGAGGATCCGCCGGAGTCGATCCTGAGCTCCGAACCGGGTGGCTCCGGATCGAGCTGATCCCGATGACCGAGCGGCAGCGGAGGGACGCCCGGCCGCGTCCCTCCGCCCGCCGCGCCGGTCAGGATCGCGCCCCCGCGGGCGCCACGACCGCGCCCCCGCCCCGTGCCCCCGCGACGCCCGGGGCCACGCCTAGATGAGCCGCTTCTTCGAGCAGTTCTTCGACTTCGGCCTGATGTGGGACCACCGGTCCGACATCCTGCACGGCTTCCTGGAGACGATCGAGCTCGCGATCGTGGCCGGCGTCCTCTCCCTGGTCTGGGGGCTGATCCTCGCCGTCCTGCGCCAGACCCCGGGCCGCGCCGGGGCGATCGTCCGGATCCCGACGATCGCCTACATCGACGCCTTCCGGGGGATCCCGCTGCTGCTCGTCATCCTGCTCGTCTCCGGCGGCCTCGGGGCGCTCGCGGCGCCCCCGGTCGGCGATCCGACCGCGGGCGGCGTGATCCCGCGCTGGCTCGGCATCCCGGATTGGCTCGGCAAGCCGGACCCCTTCTGGTACGGCGTCTTCGCCCTCACGATCACCTACGGCGCCTACATGGCCGAGGTCTACCGGGCCGGGATCGAGGCTGTGCCCGAGGGCCAGATGGAGGCCGCCCGCTCGCTCGGCATGAGCCATCGCCAGGCGATGCGGCACGTGATCGTCCCGCAGGCGGTGCGCAAGGTGATCCCGCCGCTGCTGAACGACTTCATCGCCCTGATGAAGGACACGTCGCTGGTCGGCATCATCGCCTTCGCCGAGGTGGTCAACGTCGGCGGCGACATCTACTCCGAGACGTTCAACAGCTCCGCCCTGACCGCGGGGGCGATCCTGTTCGTGCTCGTCACGATCCCGCTCGCGCGCCTGATCGACGTCCTGATCGCCCGCCAGCAGCAGCGCACGAGCCGCGGCGGCGGCCGCGACGGGCTCGACCCGGAGCCGCTGACGAGCGGCGGCGGTCCGACCGGGGGACCGGTATGAGCGCCGCGCGCGATCACGCCGGCGAGCGCTCCGGGACGCCCGGATTCCTCGTCCTCGAGGGGATCCACAAGAGCTTCGGCGAGCTCGAGGTCCTGCGCGGCGTCGATCTCGCGGTCGAGCGCGGCCAGGTCGTCTGCATCCTGGGGCCGAGCGGCTCCGGCAAGAGCACCCTGCTGCGCTGCGTGAACCTGCTCTCGCCCCCGCAGCGGGGGCGCATCCTCCTCGACGGAACCGAGATCACCGGCGCCGGCAGCAGCGACGGCATCGACTTCGTCCGCCGCCGGGTCGGGATGGTCTTTCAGGACTTCAACCTCTTCCCGCACAAGACGGCGCTCGAGAACGTCACCCTGGCGCCGGAGCGCGTTCTGCGCCAGCCCCCCGCGGAGGTCAGGGCGCGGGGCGAGGAGATGCTCGCCCGGGTCGGCCTCGCCGACAAGGTGAGCCAGTACCCGGCGCGGCTGTCGGGTGGCCAGCAGCAGCGCGTGGCGATCGCGCGGGCGCTCGCGATGGACCCCCAGGTGATGCTCTTCGACGAGGTCACGAGCGCCCTCGACCCCGAGCTCGTCAAGGAGGTGCTCGACGTGATGCGGGAGCTCGCCGCCGAGGGGATGACGATGATCGTCGTCACGCACGAGATCGGCTTCGCCCGCGAGGCGGCCGACCGGGTGATCTTCATGGACGGAGGCGTGATCGTCGAGCAGGGGCCGCCGGCCCGGGTCATCGACGCGCCGCGCGAGGAGCGCACCAAGCGCTTCCTCGGCCTCGTGCTGGATCACTAGCGTGAGCGGCGCGCGGCTCGACGTGGTGATCGTCTCCTACCGGGGCGAGGAGCTGCTGCGCCGCTGCCTCGCCTCGCTGCGCGAGCATCTGCCGCCCCCGGGAGCGGTCGCGGACGGGCCGGTGGCGGAGGCGACGGTGAGCGTGGTCGACAACGGCGGCGGCGCGGCGCGGGCGATGGTCGCCGCCGAGTTCCCGGAGCTCGACCTGCTCCCGCAGGAGCGCAACGTGGGCTTCGCGCGGGCCGCCAACGTCGGCATCCGCCGGGGCCGCGCCCCGCTCGTGCTGGTCCTGAACCCCGACGCGGCGCTGACCTCCCAGACGCTGCCACCCCTGCTGGAGCTGCTCGAGGCGCATCCCGAGGTGGGCTGCTGCGGCCCGGCGCTGATCCGCGACGACGGCGGCTTCGACCACGCCGCGCGGCGCTCCTTCCCGACCCCGCTCAGCGCGCTCGGGCACTTCAGCGGCATCGGCCGCCGCCTGGGCTCGGGGCCGCTCGCCGCCTACCGGGCGCCGGAGGTCGAGCGCGGTCCCGTCGACGCGGTCAACGGCGCCTTCATGCTGCTCCGCCGCGACGCGCTGGCCGACGCCGGGCTCTTCGACGAGGGCTACTGGATGTACATGGAGGACCTCGACCTCTGCTACCGGCTCGCGCAGGCGGGCTGGACGACCTGGTTCGAGCCCCGGGCGCGCGCCCTGCACTCCAAGGCCGGCACCACCGGCGGCCGGCGCGACGCGCGCCTGACGATCGCCTTCCACCGCGGCATGGGGCGCTTCTACCGTCGCCACTACGCGGCGACGCGCCCGGCGGCGCTGAACCTCGCCGTCTACGCAGGGATCGGCCTCAAGCTCGGAGCCGCGCTACTGGGCGGCGTGCTGCGTCGCTGAGCACGGCGCGGCGGGCGGCGCGGCGGCGGGCGCGGCGGCCCGCGCTGCGGCGGG
>CAZARJ010000132.1:0-5463 GCA_964487515.1 uncultured Conexibacteraceae bacterium
TGGCCGGCGGCGTGGGGCGGCTGCGCGAGGGCGCCGGGCAGGTCGCGGCCGGGGCCAGCGAGGCGGCACGCGGCGGGCGCCGGATCCACGGGGCGCTGACGCAGCTTTCCGAGGGCGGCCACGAGCTCGGCGACGGGCTCGCCGCGGGACGGGCCGGCAGCGAGGAGCTGAGCGGCGGCCTGGGCAAGCTGGCCGGCGGCGCGGAGGAGCTGGCGGCCGGTCTCGGCGACGGGAGGGACGGGCTCGGCAGGCTGGCGGCCGGGCTCGCCCGTCCGCAGGGCCCGCTGAGCCGCTACGCGGTCACCCTGCACGGCTACCGGCGCGCCCTGGGGACGCTCGACCGGCGCACGCCCGGCGCGATCGACTCCGGCTTCCTGCTGCTCGCCGGGCTCGACGGCACGGTCCCGGAGGTGCGCAACCAGATCGCCCAGGTCACCAATCTCGACGGCGGCGCGCAGTCGACCCGGATGCTGATCGTCCCCGCCGCCGGGCCCAGCTCCCCGCGGACCATGGCGCTCAGCGAGCGGTTGCAGAGCCGCCTGCCGGAGCTGGCCGAGGCGAGCGGCAGCGCGGTGACGATCGGCGAGGGGGCGCAGAGCCTCGTCGACTACACCGACGCGACCCTGTCGCGGATCCCGCTCCTCGTCGTCGTCCTCTGCCTGGTCTCGATCGTGATGCTGATCGCCGTCCTGCGCTCGCTGCTTCTCCCGCTGGTGGCGGTTGCCCTGAACCTGCTCACGATCGCCGCCGCCTTCGGCGTCCTGCACCTGCTCTTCAGCTTCGACCTGCTCGTCGGCCCGCCCTACATCGACGCGATCTCCGCCGCCGGCGTGCTGACGATCATGTTCGCGCTCTCGATCGACTACGAGGTCTTCCTGCTCACCCGGATGCGCGAGGCCTGGCTGCGCACCGGCGATCACCGCCGGGCGATCACCGACGGCCTGCGCCACACCGCCGGGGTGATCACGGGCGCGGCGGTGATCATGAGCTCGGTCTTCCTCGTCTTCGCGACCAGCGAGATCGCCTCCCTGCAGCAGTTCGGGGCCGGCCTCACCTTCGCCGTGGTGCTCGACGCCACCCTCGTCCGGCTGGTTCTGCTGCCGGCGCTGATGCGCGTCATGGGCCGCCGGGCATGGTGGCTGCCCGCCTGGCTCGACCGTCGCCTGCCCGAGATCGAGGCGATCGACACCTCCGGCGACGACCCACCGCCTCCCGACGCGGGTCAGGATCCACCGCCCCCGGGCGCCAGCAAGGGGCCCCCGGCCTCCGGGGCCGGCAGACGGCGCGGCGCGCCCCCGCGCCTTTCACGTCCCGGCCTGGCGTCGCTCCGGAGCATCGCCGGGATCCTTCAGGCCCACCGGAGCTAGGCGAGCGGCGGCCGCGAGCGCCGGCTCGACGCCTAACTCCACTCCGTTCGGGTAGCCGACCGGGACAGGCGCCGGTCACGCGACGCCGCGCCCCGTTGTCGACCAGACCGCTACCGAGGAGGCAGGAGCATGGAGCAGTACGACTACATCATCGTCGGGGCCGGGGGAGCGGGGGGCGTACTGGCGAGCCGCCTGAGCGCGGACCCCGGCACGTCGGTGCTGCTGGTCGAGCGCGGCGGCCGCGGGCTCAATCCCCTGCTCTACATCCCCAAGGGCTTCTTCTTCACGCTGCGCTCCGACGAGCTCACGACCACCTACACGTCGCGCCCGTTCCCGATGGGCTTCGAGGAGCCGTGGCAGCGCGGCAGAGGGCTCGGCGGCTCCACGGCCGTCAACGGGATGATGTACGTGCGCGGCCAGGAGGCGGACTTCGAGGAGCTCGAGGGGCGCGGCAACCCGGGCTGGGGCTGGAAGCGGTTCCTCGCCGCATACCTGGCGATGGAGGACCACTCCCTCGGGCCCTCGGCGACGCGCGGCAGCGGCGGGCCGTTGGGGGTCACCGTCCAGGAGCGAACCGACGACGAGAGCGTGGCCCTGCTGCTGGCGGCGGCCCAGAGCGCCGGCTGGCCCTTCGCGGAGGACCTGAACGCCCAGGACACCGAGAAGATCGGCTTCACGCCGTCGGCGATCAGAAACGGCGTGCGCCAGAGCACCGCGAACGCATTCCTCTGGCCGGCGCGGCGGCGGCCGAACCTGACGATCGCCACCGACACGACCGTCGCCGGGCTGCGCTTCGACGGCAAGCGCGTCGTCGGGGTCACCGGCCTGCACGACGGCCGGCAGGTCGAGTACGACGCGCGCCGGGACGTGGTCCTGACCGCGGGCGCGATCGACACGCCCCAGATCCTCGAGCGCTCCGGCATCGGCCGGCCCGAGGTGCTCGCCAGGGCCGGCGTGGAGCTGCGCGTGGAGAGCCCCAACGTGGGGGAGCGGATCATCGAGCAGCACGGAGCGGCCCTTCAGGTGCGCTTCCGGCGCGAGATCGGCCACACGATGAGCCTGGACGGAAAGCTGAAGCAGCTCGCCCAGGGCGCGCGCTACCTGCTCACGCGGAAGGGGCCGGTCGCCACCGCGGGCTACGACCTCATGGCGCACATCAAGTCACGCCCCGAGGTGGACCGCCCCGACATCCAGGTCGTGGGCATCCCGTTCGCGCTCGACATGTCCGCCGGCCTCGACGTCGCCGACTACCCGGGCATCTACCTGCTCGGCTACCAGATCCGGCCCGAGACGGAGAGCTCGCTGCACATCACGTCGGGCGATCCGGACGTGCCGCCGGAGATCGACGCGAACTACTTCCAGACCGAGGAGGACCGGCGGGTCACGGGGACGATCATCGAGCACCTGCGCAGCGTGCTGGAGCAGGAGCCGATCGCCTCGGAGATCGCGGAGGAGGAGATGCCCGGGCCGGACACGAAGACGGCCGACGACGCGGTCGAGTACGCCCACTCGCCCGGCATGACGATCTACCACGCGGTGGGCTCGACCGCGATGGGCCCCGACGACGACGACGTGGTGGCGCCGGACCTCCGCGTCCGCGGCGTGGACGGCCTGCGGGTCGCCGACATCGGGGTGCTGCCGCGGCAGGTGTCGGGCAACACCGCGGCCCCGGCGATGGCGCTGGGCTGGATCGCCGCCGACGTGATCCGCGACACCGCGGGGTGATCTGGACGCGACCCGATGTGACCCGTCGCGGCCGGTGACGAAGCGGAGGGGGAGGGATTCGAACCCTCGATGCGCCGTATCGACGCATAACGGTTTTCGAGACCGCCGCATTCAACCGCTCTGCCACCCCTCCGGATAGCGCGTCGGCGCAGCGGGGAAGGCTAGCGAAGGCCGATTACATAGTTGGACCCATCCCAATTCGCGCCGATCAGGGGATCATCGATGTCATGCACCACAAGCACCGGAGCAGGCGCCGGACGGAGAGCCCCGCGGGCGGGGCCGCGTTGGAGCGGGACGTTCCGGACCGTCCCGGCGACAACCTCGTCTTCGATCGGGTCTTCGAGGTGGCGGTGGCGGCGCGGGAGCTGGAGCAGGTGGCGGACACGCCCGGATCGGCGCGCGCCTCGGCCGCGTCGCTGGGCTGCACGACCTCGGCGCTGGAGTCGCTGGCGGGGTCGATCTCCGCGATGCGCCGGGTGGCTCTCGACGAGCTCGCCGAGAGCCAGGAGGAGGGCGCCGATGCGGAGAGCATCCAGCGCCTCGGGCGCCTGCTGTACGTGGTCGAGCAGAACCTGAGCTTCGCCGCCGGGGCTGCCGATCTCGCCCGCGAGGTATCGGGCGAGCTGGTCGACGCGCGCCTCGCCGCCGACGCGCGAGGCTGATCGCCCGGGCCCGCGACGGGGCCCCCGAAGGCCGTCTGCGGGTACAACCTGAGGGCAGATGGCTCCCCTTCGCCCCGGCAGGCGCATGTCGATCGTCTGGAGATCGCTGCTCGCGACGAGCGTGGTCTTCGTCGTCGCCCTGATCCTGCTCACGGTGACGCCGGTCACGATCAGCGCCCCGATCAAGGCGGTCGAGCTGCTGATCCTGATCGCCGGCGCGCTCGCCCTGCTGGGGCTGGAGTACGTGCTCCTCGGTCGCGCCGTCGCCCCGCTGCGGGAGCTGACCGCGAAGATGAGCGAGATGGGCGACCTGCGCCGCCCGCCCGAGCTCAGCTTCGACCGCTCGCTGAGCCGCGAGACCGAGGCGCTGACGGAGGCCTTCGCGGCGATGATGGACCGGCTCAGCGAGGAGCGCCGCGACAGCACCCGCGCGGTCCTCGCCGCCCAGGAGGGCGAGCGCATGCGCGTCGCGCGCGAGCTCCACGACGAGGTCGGCCAGGGCCTGACCGCCCTCGCCCTGCAGGCCGAGCGCGCCGCCGAGAGCAGCTCCGAGCCCGCCGCCTCCCAGTTCGCCGAGCTGCACGAGGCGCTGCTCTTCAACCTCGACGAGATCCGCCGCATCGCGGGGCAGCTGCGGCCCGAGATGCTGGACGACCTCGGCCTCGTCAACGCCCTGATCGCGCTCGCCGACAATACGGCGATGTTCGGCGGGCTGACGGTCGAGCGCGATCTGCCCGAGCAGCTCGACCTGCCCGCGGAGCTGGAGCTCGTCGTCTACCGGGTCGCCCAGGAGGGGCTCAACAACGCGATGCGGCACGCCGGGGCGACGGACGTGAGCCTGCGGCTCAGAGACCGCGACGGCGAGCTGCTGCTCGAGGTCGCCGACAACGGCCGCGGGATCGACCCGGGCACGGACGAGTCGAGCGGGATCAAGGGGATGCGCGAGCGGGCGATGCTGGTCGGCGGCCTGCTCGAGCTGCACGACCGCGATCCGCGCGGGACCCTCGTGCGGCTGCGCGTCCCGCGCGCGGCCAGGGGGCTGGAGCGATGAGCTCCGGCCCCACCCGGATCCTGCTCGCCGACGATCATGAGATGGTCCGCGACGGGCTCAAGCTGGTCCTCGATTCGGCTCCGGATCTGACCGTGGTCGCCGAGGCCAGCGACGGCGTGGAGGCGCTGCGCAAGGCGCTCATCGAGGACATCGACCTGGTCGTCCTCGACGTCTCGATGCCGCGCATGGGCGGCCTTCAGGTCGTGCGCGAGCTGGCGAAGCAGCGCCCCGAGATGCGGGCGCTGATGCTCTCCATGCACGACAACGAGCAGTACTTCTTCGAGGCGCTGAAGGCGGGCGCCTCCGGCTACGTGCTCAAGTCGGCCGCCAACCGCGAGCTGATCGAGGCCTGCCGCAAGGTGATGCGCGGCTCCGCGTTCGTCTCGCCCCCCGCCGCCGAGGCGCTGATCCGCGACTACCTGGAGCAGCCGGCGAAGGGCACCAAACGGGCGCCCGGCGATCCGCTCACCCCGCGCGAGCTCGACGTCGTCAAGCTGATCGCCGAGGGCTACACGAGCGACGAGATCGCCGAGGCGCTGCTGATCAGCAACAAGACGGTCGACCGCCACCGCGCGAACGTGCTCGAGAAGCTCGGCATGCGCAACCGCGTCGAGCTGACCCGCTACGCGATCCGCCGCGGCCTGGTCGAGCCGTAGGG
>CAZARJ010000133.1:0-5442 GCA_964487515.1 uncultured Conexibacteraceae bacterium
GCCCGGATCGGCGGCGACGAGTTCGGCGTCATCCTGCCGGGCTGCGGGATCGAGCAGGCGGCCTCGCTCGGCGATCAGCTCCGCCGCGTCATGCCCGAGGGGCTGAGCTGCTCGATCGGGGTCGCCGAGTGGGTGCCGGGCGAGACCGCCGCGGCGCTGCTCGCGCGGGCCGACGAGGCGCTCTACGCCGCCAAGCGCGCGGGCCGCGACGCGACCTTCGTGATGCGGCCGACCGCGCGGGGCCCAGTCGAGGGTTCTGTACCCTGATCGGTTCATGGCACGGGGTCTGATCGATCGTGCGCTGCGCCTCGGTGAGGCGAAGCAGTTCCGCTCGTATGAGAAGCGCGTCGACGCGATCAACCGCTTCGAGCCGGAGATGGAGCTGCTCGAGGACCACGAGCTGCGCACCGAGGCCGACGGGCTGCGCGAGCGGGCGCGCGACGGGGAGTCGCTCGACGACCTGCTCCCGCACGCCTTCGCGCTCGTCCGCGAGGCCGGCAAGCGCACCCTGGGGCAGCGCCACTACGACGTGCAGCTGATCGGCGGCATGGTCCTGCACTCGGGGGCGATCGCCGAGATGCGCACCGGCGAGGGCAAGACGCTGACCGGAACCCTGCCCGTGTTCCTCAACACGCTGTCCGGCAAGAGCGTCCACGTGGTCACCGTCAACGACTACCTGGCCCGCCGCGACGCCGAGTGGATGCGGCCCCTCTACGACGCGCTCGGGGTCACCGTCGGCGTGCTCCAGGACGACGACCTGCCCGACCACGGCGACCGCCGTCACGCCGCCTACGAGGCCGACGTCACCTTCGGCACCAACTCCGAGTTCGGCTTCGACTACCTGCGCGACAACATGGCGCCCTCGATCGACCGCTGCTTCCAGCGCGACCACAACTTCGCGATCGTCGACGAGGTCGACAACATCCTCATCGACGAGGCCCGCACGCCGCTGATCATCTCCGGCGCCCCCGAGCAGGCCGCCGACCTCTACTACACGTTCGCCCGCCTCGCCAAGCAGATGAAGGGCGTCGAGGCGAAGGTGAAGCTGAAGGCGCTCGGCGAGAGCAAGGACACCTCCGAGGCCGACTACGACTACGAGTACGACGAGAAGCACAAGACCGTCGCCCCGACCGAGCGCGGGATCGAGAAGGCGGAGAAGTTCCTCGGCGTCGACAACCTCTACCTCTCCGAGCACGGCACGCTCGTCAACCACCTGATCCAGTCGCTGAAGGCCGAGTCGCTGTACCGGCGCGACAAGGACTACGCGGTGGTCGACAACGAGGTGATGATCATCGACGAGTTCACCGGCCGCATCCTCGAGGGCCGGCGCTGGTCGGAGGGGTTGCATCAGGCGGTCGAGGCCAAGGAGGGCGTGCCGATCCTGGAGGAGAACCAGACCCTGGCGACGATCACCCTCCAGAACTACTTCCGCCTCTACAACAAGCTCAGCGGGATGACCGGCACGGCGCTCACCGAGGCGACCGAGTTCATGAAGATCTACAAGATCCCGGTCGTCGAGGTCCCGACCAACCGGCCGATGATCCGCGCCGACCTCAACGACCAGATCTACAAGACCAAGGAGGGCAAGTGGAAGGCGGTCGTGAAGGAGGTCGCCGAGCGCCATGAGAGCGGGCAGCCGGTCCTGATCGGCACCGTCTCGGTCGAGGTCTCGGAGATGCTCTCGCGCGAGTTCAAGCGGCGCGGGATCGAGCACGTGGTCCTGAACGCGAAGCCCGAGTACGCCCAGCGCGAGGGGGAGACGGTCGCCCAGGCGGGCCGCGTCGGCGCGGTCACGATCGCGACCAACATGGCCGGCCGCGGCGTCGACATCAAGCTCGGCGGCGACCCGGAGATGATGGCCGAGAGCGAGCTGCGCAAGCTCGGCGTGCGGCCCGGCGATCCGAACTACGAGGAGGAGCTCGAGGCCCTGATGCCGGGGCTGGTCGAGCGCTGCGAGGCCGAGGAGCAGAAGGTGATCGAGCTCGGCGGGCTGTTCATCTGCGGCACCGAGCGTCACGAGTCGCGCCGCATCGACAACCAGCTTCGCGGCCGCGCCGGTCGCCAGGGGGACCCGGGCGCCTCGCGCTTCTTCCTCTCCGCCGAGGACGACCTGGTGCGCCTGTTCGCCGGCGACCGGATCTACAAGATCCTCGACCGCCTCGGGACCAAGGACGAGGAGGGCGAGGAGTACCCGCTCGAGGCGAAGATGCTGACCAAGCAGATCGAGGGCGCCCAGAAGAAGGTCGAGGAGCAGAACTACCTGAGCCGGAAGCGCGTGCTCGAGTACGACGACGTGATGAACGAGCAGCGCCGGGTGATCTACAAGTACCGGCGCGAGGTCCTCGAGGGCCGCGACATGAGCGACGTCGCCCGCGAGCAGCTCGCGGGCGTCGTCGACAAGAAGGTCAGCGCCTACACCGAGTCCGACGTCTTCGAGGAGTGGGACCTGGACGGCCTCGAGGGCCAGCTCAACCAGCTCTGGCCGGTCTCGGTCGAGCTCGAGGAGCTGGACCCGCAGACCTCGAGCCGCGAGCAGGTCGTCGAGCTGCTCGCCGAGGACGCGCTGGCCGCCTACGACGAGCGCGAGGAGGAGTTCGGCCCCGAGCTGATGCGCGCCCTGGAGCGCCACATCCTGCTGCAGATCATCGACGTGCGCTGGAAGGAGCACCTGGCGGAGATGGACTACCTGCGCGAGGGCATCCACCTGCGCGGGTTCGCCCAGATCGATCCGCTCGTGGCCTACAAGAACGAGGGCTACACGATGTTCCAGGAGCTCATGGACTCGATCTGGGAGGAGTTCGCGCGCCTGGTCTTCCACGTCGACGTGGAGATCGAAGCCGACGACGTCGCGGACGCGTTCGGCGCGGAAGAGGAGGACTTCGAGGACGTCAGCTATTCGGGCGGCGCCGACGAGGAGCGCCCCTCGGCGCTGCGCGACGCGCGGGCCGCCGCGGCTACGGGGCTCGCCCCCGGTGCGGCCGCGGCCGGCAACGGCGCCGAGCCGCCCGCCGAGGGCACTAATGTGACCACCGTCGTGAAGTCAGACGCTGAGAAGATCGGCCGCAACGACCCGTGCTGGTGCGGGTCGGGCAAGAAATACAAGAAGTGCCACGGCGCCTGACCCCAGGCTCCTGAAGAAAAACCGACCGGGGAGGAGACGAGATGAGGGAGTTCGCTGGGCGCCTTGCGAGGCGATCGCGGTGCGTACGTGGGTGGTCGGCCGGGGCGCTCGTCCTGGCCGCCGGGATGATCGCGGCCCCGTCCGCCTTCGGGACGGCCGGGCACTTCAACGAGGCGCCGGGAAGCCCGATCGCCGTCGGGGAGGAGCCGCGGAACCTCGTCTCCGGTGACTTCAACGGGGATTGTTGCGCCGACCTCGCCGTGGCCGCAAGCGCCGATCACAGCGTCACGATCCTGCTGGGCGACGGCCACGGCGGCTTCGTGCCCGCGGCCGGCAGCCCGGAGCCGACCTCTGAGCCCGCGGTCGGGATCGACTCCGGCGACTTCGACAACGACGGGGACCTGGACCTCGCGATCGCCTCCTGGGGCGAGGGCCCCAGCAACGTCACGATCCTGCTCGGCGAGGGGAACGGGGACTTCGAGCCGGGACCGGTCTATCCCGGCTTCGGCGCCGCGACCGATCTCGTCGTGGAGGACTTCGACGAGGACGGGGACCCGGACCTGGCCGTGGTTGATCTCGCTGACGCCGCCGTCGTGGTCATGCTCGGCGACGGCAGCGGCGGCTTCGCCGCGACGCCGAGCCCGATCTCCGTCGGCCTCGGCCCCCAGGCCATCGCGGCCGGCGACCTGAACGGGGACGCCCACGTCGACCTCGCGGTCCCCAATGGCGATGACGGCACGGTCACGTTGCTGCTCGGTGACGGGTCGGGCGGGTTCGACGAGTCCCTGGGCGGGCCGCTCAGCGTCGCGTCGTCCCCGCGGGCGATAGCCCTGGCCCAGCTCGACGGCGAGCCCGGCGACGACATCGCCGTCGCCAGCAGCAGCAGCGCCACAGTCGACGTGATGCTCAACGACGGCAGCGGCGACTTCGTATCCGCCCCCGGCAGCCCGCTCACGGCCTCTGAGGCGTCCTACGTGGAGCCCGTGGACCTGGACGGCGACGGCATCCTCGACCTGGCGGTCGCAGGTGGCCTGGACATCTTCACCTTCCGCAATGACGGCAGCGGCGACTTCGCGCCCTTGAACGAGCAGGGTGAGCCCGTCGGCATCTCGCCGCTGGGGATCGCCGCCGACGACTACGACGGGGTGGGCCTGCCCGATCTCGCGGTGGCCAACTTCAACTCCGACGACGTCACCGTGCTGCTCAACGAGAGCGGCCCGTCGGTCGCCATGCGCGGCCGTCCCTTCGGCGGCCGCGCGAGCGACGATCCCTCGCCGTCCTACGAGCTCAGCTCCGACGACCCGGAGGCGACGTTCATCTGCCGGCTCGACGACGGTCCCTGGGAGGTCTGCGACAGCCCGGCCGAGCTGGGCCCGCTGGCCGACGGCGAGCATCGCTTCCGCGCCCGGGCGGTCGACGCGAACGGCAACGTCAGCCGCGGACACGGCCATCGCCGCTTCGTGATCGACACCGAGCTGATCGACCCCGAGGCCTCGATCGGCAAGCGCCAGCCGCAGCGGGGCGCCAAGATCAAGATCACCGGCCGCGCCGGCGCGGGTGAGAAGGCCGTCGGCGTGCTGCGGGCGCGAGTCCGGACCGGCGGCCGGACCTACATCCTCGATTCCGCCCGGGCGGAGCTCGAGCCCGGCGTGGCCCAGCGGTTGCAGGCGACGGTCGGGGGGGCCGCGGCGAAGCGGATCAAGTCCGCGATGGCGAGCGGCCGCAAGCCCCGCGTCCGCGCCTGGCTCAAGGTCCGCGATCGGGCCGGGAACTCGGTCCGCGTCCAGCAGCGTCTACGCCTGACCTCCTAGACAGCAGCCACCCCCGCGTCCCGGCGAGCCCGAAGCCGGGTGTCCATGCGACCCCGGGTCGGACTCGCGCGGGAGGCGGCCGGACGTTCCACGAACCCGAAGCTCGGCGCCCATGCGACCCTTCGATCGGGTTGGCGCCGGTTTGTGCGGCATCGTCTACCCTCATTCGCTCGATGGTTGAGGCATCGGCGGTGAGCTTGGGGATGGTGAAGGCCCGCGCAGGGCTTTCATCGCGCCTGGCCGGGCGCGTCTTCTCGGCGCTCGCCCTGGCCGCTGCCGCGCTGCTCGCCGGGCCGGTCGCCGGGGCCGACGCGCGCGACACGGTGACGATCTCCGGCAAGGCCTACCGCTTCAACCACATGAGCACCTACATCGAGGGGGCGACGATCAGGATCCGCGAGCGGCCGCGGCTGAGCGCCGTCACCGACGCGAACGGCGACTACACGCTGCGCGTCCCCGACGACGCCAACATCACCCCCTACATCGACCCGCCGGCCGAGTACAACGAGA
>CAZARJ010000134.1:0-5442 GCA_964487515.1 uncultured Conexibacteraceae bacterium
GCGGCTCCCCCGGGGAGCAGCGCCGCCGTCAGGGCGGCCGCCGCCAGCGCCGCCGCCGCCAGCGCCGCCGCCGCCCACGCCAGGGCGGCCCCGGGTCGCGGCGCCGGGCTCACCGGCCGCCCGCGAAGCGCAGGATCACCTGCGCCGTCCGCCCGGGCTCCTCGACCTGGGGGGAGTGGCCTGACCCGGGGAGCGTGACCACGCGGGCGCCGGGGATCGTCCCGAAGTCGGCCGCGGCCCGCACCGGATCGGTGATCTGATCCTCGCCGCCCTCGATCGCCAGCACCGGCACGCCGGAGGAGATCAGCCGCGCGGCGGGCGGCTCCTGCTCGAGGAAGTCGGCGGTGCGCTCCTCGGCGGAGTCGTAGGCGGTGTAGGTCATCGCCCGGTTGTCCTCGACCACCCGGTCGGGATCGCCGGGGAAGATCGCGCTGACGTCGGTGCCGGGGGCGAAGGCGGACCCGTAGCCGTCCCTGATCATCCCGTCCAGCCGGATGCGCCAGAGCGCCGGCCCCAGCACCGGCACGTGCAGGAGCCGGTCGACCACCGGCAGGCCGCCGGAGTCGCTCCCCGATGGCGTCGCGATCAGCACCACGCTGTCGACGAGCTCGCTCGAGGTCTGCGCCAGCGAGGTGGCCACGAGCCCGCCCATCGAGTGGCTGACGAGGATCGCGCGCTGCACGTCGAGCTCGTTGAGCGCGTCGGCGACCGCGCCCGCCTGGGTGGTGATCTCGTAGCCGCTCTGCGGCTTCTCCGAGCCGCCGTGGCCGATCAGGTCGATGCGGATCACGCGGCGGTCGCGGCGCAGCTCCGGCGCGATCGGATCCCACCAGCGCGAGGAGGTGGCGAAGCCGTGCAGGAGGACGAACGGGGGCCGCGCCGCCGCCCGCGGGCCCCCGGCGCTCGGCGGCTCGTCGACGACCTGCAGGTCGAAGCTGTCCTCCAGGCGCAGGATCTCGCCGCCCGGGGCGTTGACCTCCGCGGGCCGCGTCTCGCTGCCGAGCACGTAGGCGTTGACCAGCGCGAGCGCGACGAGCGCGATCAGGGCCCCGAGGAGCAGGCGGAGAGCACGGCCGAGCCGCGATCGGCGGCGCATGGTCGACTACCCTAACCCAGCTTTGGAGAAGTTCGTAATCGAAGGCGGAGTGCCCCTCAGCGGGGAGATCACGGTGGCCGGCAACAAGAACGCGGCGCTGCCGATCCTCGCCGCGTGCCTGCTCACCGAGGAGGACGTCGTGCTCCGCAACGTGCCGCGGATCCGCGACACCGAGGCCCAGATCGCGCTGCTGGCGGCGCTCGGCGTGGAGGTCGAGTGGCTGTCCGGCAACGACGTCCGGCTGAATGCGGCGAGCGTCGCCACGACGACCGTGGACGAGGAGCTGGCGACGCAGATCCGGGCGTCGTTTCTGATCGCCGGCCCGCTGCTGGCGCGCTTCGGCGAGGCGACCATGCCGCCGCCCGGCGGGGACACGATCGGCCGCCGCCGGCTCGATCCGCACCTCGACGCGTTCCGCGACCTCGGCGGCGACGTCTCCGCCGCCCGCACGATCGTGCTGCGCGCGCCCAAGGGCCTGAGCCCCTGCTCGATCTTCATGGACGAGCCCTCGGTCATGGGGACCGAGAACGCGCTTCTGGCCGCCGCGCTGACGCCCGGCGCGACGACGATCGGCAACGCCGCCTGCGAGCCGCACGTCCAGGACCTGGCCCGGATGTTGACCGCGATGGGGGCCCGCGTCGACGGGATCGGCTCGAACGTGATGACCGTGCACGGCCGCGACCGCCTGGGCGGGGTCGAGCACCGGATCGGCCCCGACCACATCGAGATCGGCAGCTTCATGGCGCTGGCCGCGGCGACCGGCGGGGAGCTGCGGATCCGCGATGTGGTGCCCGGCGACCTGCTCATGATCCGGCGCCAGTTCCGCCGCCTCGGGCTGCAGACGATGCTCGTCGACGACCGCGACCTGCTGGTGCCGCCCGAGCAGCGCCTCGCCGTCCACGACGACGTCGGCGACGCGATCGCGAAGATCGACGACGGGCCCTGGCCGGCCTTCCCCGCCGATCTGACCTCGATCGCGCTGGCGCTCGCGACCCAGGCCGAGGGCACGATCCTGATCTTCGAGAAGATGTTCGAGAACCGCCTCTTCTTCACCGACAAGCTGGTCGCGATGGGGGCGCGGATCACGCTCTGCGATCCGCACCGGGCGATCGTCAGCGGGCCCAGCCGCCTGCACGGGCAGCGGCTCGAGAGCCCCGACATCCGTGCCGGCATGGCGATGCTGATCGCCGCCCTGGCCGCCGAGGGCAGGTCCGAGATCGGCAACATCGCCCAGATCGACCGCGGCTACGAGCGCATCGACGAGCGCCTGCGCGGGCTCGGGGCGAGGATCGAGCGCGTCAGCATCGAACCCCTTCCCGCCTCCGCGTAGGCTCAGAGGCCGTCCGCTCCGGCACCGACCCCGCGCGGCGGCCCAGATCCGAGGTACGAGATGAGTCAGTCGATCCCCACCGGCACCCGCGACCTCCTCCCCGAGGAGCTGCGCGAGCTGCGCGCGATCGAGGCCGCCCTGGCGGAGCTCTTCGACGCCCGCGGCTACGGCGAGGTGGCGACGCCGACGATCGAGTACCACGACGTGCTCGCCGAGGCCCGCGCCCCGGCCGGCTACCGGTTCTTCGACGAGGCGGGCAGCGTCCTCGCCCTGCGCAGCGACATGACGGTCCCGATCGCGCGGCTCGTCGCCGACCGCTTCCGGGAGGAGGAGGGCCCGTTCCGCTTCCGCTACTCCGGCAGCGTCTACCGGCCCGTGAGCCCGAAGCGGGGTCAGATGCGGCAGCTGCGCCAGGTCGGGATCGAGCTGATCGGCGCCCCCGAGGCGCCCGGGACCCTGGAGGTGATCGAGCTGCTCGTCGGGGCGCTCGACGCGATCGGGCTCAACCGCGCCCGGGTCGGGCTCGGCGACGCCGACCTCCTGCGGCTGCTGCTCGGCGAGTACGGCGTCTCGGGGGAGGCGATCGGCGCGCTGCTGGGCGAGCTCGAAGCGCACGACCTGGTCGGCGTCGAGGCGCGCGCCGCGGAGCTGCCGATCGGCGCCGAGCAGCGCGAGGCGATCGTGACCCTGGCCGGCCTGCGCGGAGGGCGCGAGGTGCTCGAGCGGGCCCGGTCGATCGGCGGCCGCGCGGTGGAGCGCGCCTCCGAGCGGCTGGCGCGGACCTTCGCCGGGCTCGAGGAGGCCGGGATCGCCGATCGCGTGCAGATCGACTTCGGCCTGCTCCGCGACCTCGACTACTACACCGGCGCGATCCTCGAGGTCTACGATCCGGCGCTCGGCCGGGTGCTCGGCGGCGGCGGCCGCTACGACGACCTGCTGGCCCGCTTCGGGCGCCCGCTGCCGGCGGCCGGCTTCGGCCTCTACCTGGACCGCCTGCACGTGGCGCAGACCGAGGAGGAGCGCCTCGCCGGCGAGCCGGAGGCGCTCGCCGGGGCCGGGGAGGGGGGAGCCCCGTGATGGTGCCCGGGCTGCAGACCCTGCGCGCCCGCCCCGGCGCGCCGCTGGTGCTGGCGCTGCCGCGCGGGTCGATGTTCGTGCCCTCCCTCGACCTGCTCGAGCGGGCCGGCTTCGACACGGGCGCCCCGCGCGGCGACTCGCGGGCTCTGATCTTCGATCTCGGCGGGCTCTCGATCGTCACCGTGCGCCCCGGCGACGTTCCCACCTACGTCGAGGCCGGGGCCGCCGACCTCGGGATCACCGGCAAGGACGTGCTCGTCGAGCAGGCCGACCGCGAGGTGGTCGAGGTCGCCGACCTGGGCTTCGCGCGCTGCCGGATGGCGCTCGCCGCCCGCGCCGGCGGCGACGAGCTGGCGGAGGCCGAGCGGCGGCTCGGCGCGGTGCGGATCGCGACCAAGTACCCGCGCACGGCGGTCGCCCACTTCGAGCGCACCGGGCGCCAGGTGGAGACGGTCGAGGTCAAGGGTTCGGTCGAGCTGGCGCCGCTGGTCGGCCTCGCGGACGGGATCGTGGACCTCGTCGACACGGGACGCACCCTGAGCGAGAACGGGCTCGAGGTGGTCGAGGAGATCGCCGTCTCCACGGCCCGCTTGATCGCCAATCGCGTCGCTCATAAGCTGCGCCCCAGCGAGGTGGACGAGATGGTCTCCAGGCTGCGGGATGCGTGAGCCGGGTTGAGGCTGCGCGAGCTCCCGTGGCGCGACGACGTGGCCGGCCTCGCCGCCGAGCTGCACGCCGGCGCCCCTGACCCGCCGGGGATCGAAGCGGCGGTGGCGGAGACGATCGCGGCCGTCCGCGAGCGCGGGGACGCGGCCGTGCTGGAGCTCGGGGAGCGCTTCGACGGCGCGCGGGCCGAGCGGCTGCGGATCCCGGCCGACCGTCTCGACGCCGCGCTCGCCGAGCTGCCGCGCGAGCTGCGCGCCGCCCTCGAGCGCGCCGCGGCCAACGTGCGCGTGGTCGCCGAGTCGCAGCTCCCTGCCGGCGGCCTCCCGAGCGCGCCGCCCCTGCCGGAGGGGCAGGAGGTGACCGTGGACGAGGTGCCGGTGCGCGCCGCCGGGATCTACGCGCCCGGCGGCCGGGCGGCCTACCCCTCGAGCGTGCTCATGGGCGTGATCCCGGCGCGGGTCGCGGGGGTGGAGCGGATCGCGGTCGCCTCGCCGCCGGGGGCGGACGGGCTGCCCGCCGCCGCGGTCCTCGCCGCGGCCCGGATCGCGGGCGCGGGCGAGGTGATCGCCGCCGGCGGCGCGCAGGCGATCGCGGCGCTCGCCTACGGAACCGAGTCGATCGACCCCGTCGACGTGATCGCCGGCCCCGGCGGCCCCTGGGTGCAGGTGGCGAAGATGCAGTGCGCGCGACGGGTGGGCATCGACGGCTTCGCCGGCCCCTCGGAGCTGGTCGTGATCGCCGACGGCGAAGCCGCGGCCGAGTGGCTGGCGCTCGACCTCTGCGCGCAGGCCGAACACGGCGACGACGGTCTGCTGGTCGCGATCGCCACCGACGCGGGCGTGCTGGCGGCGATCGGCGCCGCGACCGGGCGCATCGCCGCCGAGCGCGGGAGCGTCCGCGACGCCACCGTCTCCCTGCTGCGCGCGCCCGACGTCGACGCCGCCCTGGCGCTGTCGGAGGAGCTGGCCCCCGAGCACCTGCAGCTCGACTGCGCCGGCGCGGCCGAGCTCGCCGCCGGCGTGCGGACCGCGGGCTGCGTCTTCGTCGGCCCGCGCTCGGCCACGGCCTTCGGCGACTACGCCGCCGGCTCCAACCACGTCCTGCCGACCGCGGGGGCGGGACGCTTCAGCGGCCCGCTCGGGCCCGGCACGTTCCGGCGCCGGATCAGCCGCGTCGCGATCGGGCCCGCCGCGGCGGCGGCGCTGGCGCCGACGGTGAACGAGATCGCGACCGCGGAAGGCTTCCCCGTGCACGGCGAGTCGGCGCTCGCCCG
>CAZARJ010000135.1:0-5437 GCA_964487515.1 uncultured Conexibacteraceae bacterium
GACGGCGCCGCCAAGCACTGGGAGCTGGTCGCCAGCCGGGAGGCGCAGCGGCGGCTGCGCAAGCGCCTGCACGACCTCGAGCACACACCGCTGCGCAGGCTGGTCCGCGTGCTGCGCGGCAAGCCGGCGAAGCTCGGCCCCGGCCCCCCGATCCGCCCCCCCGAGCGGGAGCCCGAGCCCTGGGACTGAGGCCCGCGGCGGCCTACGGCTCCTCTTCCTCGAGCTCCTGGGCGGTCTTGTTGTAGGGCGGGAAGGGGAGCCGCGGGGGCCCGAGCATCCCCCGGGCCTCCCACTTGCGGCGGAAGGCCGTCTGGGCGCGCAGCCAGTCCTCGCGGTAGTGCGAGGGGCCGACGCTGTTGCGGTGGTGGGCGACGTCCATCTCGACCGCCATCACCTTGCGGCCCCGCTCGCGCGCCTGAAAGCAGATGTCGGCGTCGTAGCCGTGGAAGCCGGGCCCGCCGAGCCCCTCCTCGTCGAAGCGCAGCTCGCGCAGGGCCCAGCGCGAGAAGGCGAGCAGGTAGCCGTCGACCATGTCGACCTCGCCCGAGCTGCCCATGCCCGAGACCTCGGAGCCCTCGAGCAGCGGCGACTCGTAGAGGATCTCGGCGTCGATCGGCTCGAGCACGGTCGAGCCGATCCCGTAGTCGTGGACCCACCAGTCGATCCCCTGCACGCCGACGGCGCCGATCGTGCCGACGATCGCGACCGCCGGATCGTCCATGGCCCAGCGCACCCGCTCCTCGAAGCGCGCGTCGCGGATCTCGGTGTCCTCGTGCACGAGCACCCCGATCTCGATCCGCGGGTCGGCCGCAAAGGCGTCGAGGATCTCGTTGTAGGCGGCGAAGATGCTGTCCCGGCCCCGGACCTCGACCAGGGGCTCCTCAGGGCGGCGGCGGCGCTCGATGCCGGGCTTGGCGATCCGCTCGTACTTGTCCGCCGAGCCGATCGCGCAGCCGTAGCCGATCATCGGCCCGCGCTCACTGCCCCCGGTGATGCTCGACGAAGCGCTCGCTCTGCAGCTCGCGGTTCTCGGCCCGCTGCCTGGAGCGGGCGACCGCCTCGGCGTGGCGATGGCGGTCGCGCCAGGCGAAGAGGCGCTTCAGCAGCGGCACCGCGCGCAGCGCCTTGTAGAGGCGATAGGGCCGCGACCCGGTGATCCGGCGCAGGCGGGCCCGCTCCTGGGTCAGAAGCCGGCCGCGCTCCCGCAGCAGCTCGCCCTGCGCGTCGAGCTCGCGCAGCAGCCCGTCGACGGTCAGCTCCTGGCGGCGCCGGTCGAGGTCGCCCTCGATCCGCGCCTGCCGGTCGGCGCGCGCCATGTTGTTGATCGAGGCCCGCAGCGCGTCGATCTCGCGGTCCGGCTCCGCGGCGGTCGCGGCAAGCTCCTCGAGCGCCCGCTCGGGAGCGGGGACGGGCGGGATCGAGTCCGCGTTGCTGAGCTCCAGGGCACCGATCACGAACCCGGCCGGGCGCGGGGGCCGCGGCCCGGGGGCGCCGTCGCCGACGCGGCGCAGATAGCCGCGCGGGTTCTGGGTCAGCAGGTAGCGCTCGTGCCAGCGGTCCGGCTCGAAGGGCGGGTCCTCGCCGAGCCAGGCGTCGATCGCCTCCGAGGGCCCGGGGACGGCCTCCGGGCGCACCGGCCGGCCGCCGAGGAAGCCGTCCTCGACGACCAGGTAGCAGCCGGGAGTGACCAGCGGCGAGTAGGTGCGCAGCTCCTCGAGCACGTGGTGGGCGCGGTGGTCGGCGTCGAGGTCGACCATCGTGCGCTTGCCGCGGGCGGCGGCGCGGACGCGGGAGACCACCTCGGGGTCGGTGGAGCTGCCCTCGATCAGCTCGATCCTGGGATGCTCGCGGACCCGCTCGCGCACGGCGTCCAGCGAGATGTCGATCGCGATCACCCTGCCGTCGATCGCGAGCAGATCCATGAGCGAGGCGAACAGCAGGGCGCTGCCGCCGAGGTAGATGCCGGTCTCGACGATCAGCTCGGGGCGCGTCTCGACGATGATCTGCTGGAAGGCGAGGATGTCGCTCGGCGTCTTGACCAGCGGCACGCCGAGCCAGGTGGTGGTCGAGAACGTCTGCTTTCCGAGGTCGTGGAAGAGGGTCGTGAACTCGCGCGAGATCCGCTCGACCTCGGCCTGCGTCAGATGCTCGGGCAGGGAGATCCGCTCAGGTGCCCGAGGTGCATCTGTGCTCCCACTCACGGGGCTGATTCTGGCACAGAGGGATCGCGATCCCACCGGCGTTGCAGGCGCGCGCGGAGCCCGGCGAGGCGCCGCCAGGCGATCCCGGCGACGATCACGCGCTCGCGGCCGAGCGTCTCCGTCGTCGCCGGCCGGGCCGCGCGCCGCAGCAGCCAGGCGAGGCCGCGCCGCGGGTCGAGGAGCCGCTCCAGCCGCGCCCGCTTGCCGGGCTCCATCCGCGCGCCGCACCGGGTCCGCAGAACGGTCGCGAACAGCAGGATGCGGCAGTAGACGTTGAAGTAGGGCTGCCGCCAGCCGAGCCGCCAGCCCCGCGCGCGCAGCCGCCCGACGCTCGCCCGCCCGCGGGCCACGGCTCCGCCGCCGAAGCGCCCCGAGCCGTTGGCGCGGTGGTGGCCGAGCGCCGCCGCGCCGTGCTGGACGTAGTCGTGCAGGGGCCGCGGCACGTAGGCGATCCGCCCCAGCGCCATCGCCACCTGCGCGATCCAGTGGTCGTGGAAGGCGTTCGAGTGGCGGGGCGGGAACGGCAGCACGTCGGTGAGCAGCGCGCGCCGGAAGAGCGCGGCGGCGCCGGTGACGGTGTTGGCGAGCAGCAGGGAGCCGAAGTCGGTGTGGTTGTTGCGGCGCTCGGTCCAGTAGGTGGGGGCGAGCTCGGCGCCGTCGCGGGTGACGATCCGCATGTCGCCGTAGGCCAGCGTGACCGCGGGGTCGTCGAGGGCGGCGATCAGCGCCGTGAGCTTGTCGGGATGCCAGCGGTCGTCCTGGTCGCAGAGGGCAACCAGCTCCGCCTCCTCGGGGACCATCGTCAGCGCGCGCTCGAAGTTGGCGTAGAAGCCGCGGTTGCGGGTCGCGTGGGAGACGAGAAAGCGCCGGTCGTCGCCGACCGCCGCCCGGATCGCCTCCCGCCCGCGCGCGGAGGAGCCGTCGTCGCTGATCAGGCAGATCCAGCGCCGGTGCTGCTGGGCCCGGAGCGAGTCGAGCTGGCGGCGCAGCAGCTCCGGGTCGGGCTCGTAGGTCGCCATGCAGATCGCAACCAGCGGCCCCTCGCCCTCCCCGCCCGGCTCCGCCGCGGGCCCGGCGGCACCCGTGCGGGCGGCGACGGCCTCCTCCGGCGGCGCCAGGCCGGGCACGCAACGCAGGGTCCCGAGGTCGGCCCACAGCTCCCGGCCGCGGTCGGTCCCGATCCGCAGCGAGAGCGGCAGCTCGGCCGGCTCCGCGATCGCCCCGATCTCGACGATCCCCCACCAGTAGTCGGCGCCGCGCCTGCTCCCCGGCGGCGCGACGCCCCAGCCGAGCGCCGGAAAGCGACGCTCGCCGGCGACGATCTCGACCGTCCGCGCGCCCGCGGGCCACTCGCCGAGGAGGCCGTCGACGAAGCACGCCGTGCCGGCTCCCACCGGCAGCGGGTCGGGCAGCTCGGTCAGCAGGCGGGCCATGGTTCGAGGATCGCACGGACGCCCGGCCGGCGGGGGTCGCCCGCCCGGCGCCGATCTAAGCTTCCGCGCATGGCGCATGCGGGAGCGAGGCCCGAAGCTGACCGCCGGCGGCGGCCGTGACCCCGGCCGCCACCGAAGCCCTGCCGCTGCGCGAGGTGCGCGGCCCCTCGGCGTTCGGCGGCACGCTGCGGCGCTTCTGGGAGCTGCTGTGGATCATCTCCTCGACCGAGTTCAAGCTCCAGTACGCGAACACGTTCCTCGGCTTCGTCTGGACGCTGCTGCGGCCGCTGCTCTTCTTCGGCGTCGTCTTCGTCGTCCTGCGGGAGATCCTGCGCTTCGGCCGCGACATCGAGCACTACGCGCTGATCCTGGTGCTCGGGCTGATCCTCTTCCAGTACTTCTCCGAGACGACGTCGCGCTCGGTGCGCTCGGTCGCCTCGCGCGAGGGCATGGTCCGCAAGATGCAGTTCCCGCGCATCATCATCCCGCTGTCGGTCAGCCTCACCTCGGCCTTCACGATGCTGCTCAACCTGATCGCCGTGATGCCGATCTTCTTCGCCTTCGGGGTCTTCCCGCGTCCCGAGTGGCTGCTGATGATCCCGCTGCTCGCGGTCCTGATCGCCTTCGCCACCGGGGTCGGGATGCTGCTGTCGGTCGCCTTCGTCCGCTTCGAGGACGTGGGGCAGATCTGGACGATGATCAGCAGGATGCTCTTCTACGCCTCGCCGGTCCTCTTCCCGATCGATGCCGTGCCCGCCTCCGTTCAGCCCTTCATGGCCATGAACCCGCTCTCGCCGCTGTTCGAGCAGGCGCGCGTGTGGATGATCGACCCCGCCGCCCCGAGCGCCGTCGAAGCCGGCGGCGTGCTGCTCGGTGTCGTCGTGCCGCTCGGGCTGATCGTCGCCGCCACGGCCGGCGGGCTGTGGTTGTTCGCGCGCGAGGCGCCCCGCGTCGCCGAGGAGCTCTGAGCATGGCGCGTCCGGTCGCGATCGAGGTCAGGAACCTCTCCAAGAGCTTCGACATCGCCTCGCGCCGCCGGGCCCGCTCACGCCGTGAGGCGGTCCAGCATCCGCTCGGCGGCGAGCGCCACCATCGCGTGCTCGAGGTCCTCAACGACATCTCCTTCGACGTCGGCCAGGGCGAGTTCTTCGGGATCGTGGGCCGCAACGGATCCGGCAAGAGCACCCTGCTGAAGCTGCTCTCCAGCGTCTATCGCGCCGACTCCGGCTCGATCCGGATCGCCGGCCGGCTGGCGCCCTTCCTGGAGCTCGGCGTCGGCTTCAACCCCCAGCTCCCCGCCTACGAGAACGTCGTCATCAACGGCGTGATGATGGGCCTCTCCCCGAAGCAGGCCCGCGACCGCTTCGAGGAGATCGTCGACTTCGCGGGCCTCAGCGAGCACAAGGACCTGCGGCTGAAGAACTACTCCTCGGGGATGAAGGTGCGCCTCGCGTTCGCTGTCATGACCCACGTCGACGCCGACGTGATGCTGCTCGACGAGGTGCTGGCGGTCGGCGACGCCGAGTTCCAGCAGAAGTCGGAGGCGACCTTTCAGCGGATGCGCGAGCAGGGGCGGACGATCGTCCTCGTCACGCACGCGATGGGGACGATCAACACCTACTGCGACCGGGCGCTGATGATCCACGAGGGCGGCATCGCGGCGATGGGCGAGCCCAGCGAGGTCTCCAACCGCTACCTGGAGGTGAACCTGCTCGGCAGCGACGCGGCGCGCGAGGAGGGGTACGTCACCCGCTTCGCCGCGGTGCTCGCCGACCCCCCGGCCCGGGTCCGCGACGCCTGGCT
>CAZARJ010000136.1:0-5416 GCA_964487515.1 uncultured Conexibacteraceae bacterium
CACGACCGGCTGCTGGCCGAGCTCGACTCCGGCGACGACGAGTACATCGACGCCGTCGTCAAGGAGACGCTGCGCCAGCGCCCGCCGCTGCCGATCACCGCGCGCAAGGTGACCGCGCCGGTGGACCTGGGCGAGCACAGCTACCCGGCCGGGTGGACGCTGATGCCCTGCATGTATCTGATCCATCGCAACCCCGACGTCTTCCCGGAGCCGGAGCGCTTCCGGCCCGAGCGCTTCGTCGGCCGCCCGCGGCCCAGCTCGCGGGTCTGGATCCCCTTCGGGGGCGGCTCGCGGCACTGCATCGGCTCCCACCTGGCGATGCTCGAGATCAAGACCGTGCTCCGCGCGGTGCTCCGCGAGGCGCGCCTCGAGCCCGCCCGCTCCGAGGCGGAGCCGATCGTCCGCAACAACATGACCCTCGCCCCCGGCCAGGGCGCGACCGTGACCATGCTCGGCGCCCGCCGCGCGCCCCGGCGCACGGGTTCGACCAGCGCCGGGCGCTGACTAACAGAATCCGGCCCGCCTGCCGATACGGTCGGGGAAGCGGCCGCGGGGCCGGCTCCCGGTCGTGAGCGATACCGCATGGGCAGACCGAGAAGCGACATATGGGCCTGAGCTTGTTCGAATGGGCGAAGTCCGACCAGGACGAGGTCGGCTTCGGCGCGAACGTCGCCGCCGCCCGCGGCGGCGTTCCCTCGACGGCGAAGTCGCAGCAGATCGAGCCGCTGGCCCGGGCCGGCGCCTACGTCTCGCTCGCCGGCATGGTGCTCGGCTTCATCGGGGTCCTGCTGCCGCACCCGTCGCAGTTCAACGTCCCGGCCCTGATCGCCGCCGAGACGTGCACGGCGATCTTCGCCGCTGTGTTCCTCTTCTTCGGCCACCGGATGTCGATGTGGATGATCCGGCTGGCGCCGCCGCTGGGGATGATCCAGGTCTCGGCCGCGGTCGTCTTCAGCGGCGACCCGACCAGCGCCTACGCGCTCTTCTACCTCTGGCCCTGCTTCTACGCCTTCTACTTCCTCTCCCGGCTCGACGCCTTCCTGAACGTCGTCTTCATGGCCGCCTGCTACGCGGCCGCGATCGCGCTCACCGACACCTCGGGCACCCTGACCTCGACCGCCTCGGAGAACCTCACCCATCACTTCGTGCTGCTGGCCGGGACGCTCGCGATCGCCGGCCTGATGATGCACGTGCTGCGCAGCCGCGTCGACCGGCTCTGGGTCCGCCTGCTCGACTCCGCCCGCACCGACCTGCTCACCGGCCTGCTCAACTCCACCGGCGCCGCCGAGATCATCGCCAACGAGGTCGACCGGGCGCGCATGGGCGGCCAGCGGCTCGGCCTGCTCGTCGTCGACGTCGCCGGCTTCCGCGATATCAACTCCCGCTTCGGCCACGTCGCCGGCGACGACGTCCTGCGCGAGCTCGGCCGGATGCTCGACGACTCGACCCGCCGCATCGACACCGTCGCCCGCACCGGGGGCGGCAAGTTCACCCTGATCCTCCCCGAGACGGACGAGCACACCGGGTTCCTGCTCGCCGAGCAGATCCTCTCCCGGATGCGCCGCGTCTACCGCGAGCGGGCGCTGCCGGTGAGCGCCAGCATCGGCGTCACGTCCTTCCCCAAGCACGCCGCCGACGCCGAGGCGCTGATGCAGGCCGCCGACTCCGCCGCCGAGGCCGCCGCGGCGCTGGGCGGAGACCGGGCCGTCGTCTACAACGCCGACCTCGAGGCGGTCGGCGCGGTCGACCCGGACCGCGCGATGGACGAGCGCCGCACCCACCTCAACACGGTGCTCAGCCTGGCCGAGGTGCTCGACCTGCGCGACGCGCGCTTCGCGAACCACTCGATGGCCGTGGCGCGCTACTGCGAGATGATCGGGCGCGAGCTCGGGCTCCCGGAGGCGCGCATCCAGCGCCTGCGGATGGCCGGGACGCTGCACGACATCGGCAAGGTCGGCCTCCCGGACTCGATCCTCGACAAGCCGGGACCGCTCTCGCCGTCGGAGTGGGACGAGGTCCGGCGCCATCCCGAGATGGCGGCCCGGATCCTCGGCGCCCGCGAGCTGTCCGACATCCGCGCCTGGATCCTCGCCCGCCACGAGCAGCTCGACGGGCACGGCTATCCGCGCGGCCTGCAGGGCGACGACATCCCGCTCGAGTCGCGCATCCTCGCCGTCGCCGAGTCGTACGACGCGATCACCAGCGAGCGCCCCTACCGGCCTGCCCGCAACCAGCAGGAGGCGATCGCCGAGCTGGGCCGGTACGTGGGCACGCAGTTCGACGGCAGCGTCGTCGACGCGCTCGTGCGCGCCCTGGAGCGCAGTGGAGCCGGCGCCTACGTCAGCGGCGGCGACTCCGCCTGAGCCCTCAGCGGCCGCTCCAGCGCGGCTCGCGCCGCTCGGCGAACGCGCTCGCCCCCTCGGCGGCGTCCTCGGAGACGAGCACCGGCCCGGCGATCTCGCCCTGCCGGGACCAGGCGTCCTCCGCCGGCCAGCCCGGCGCCTCGTTGAGGATCCGCTTCGAGGCCGTGACCGCGAGGGGGGCGTTGCGGGCGACGAGCCCGGCCAGATCGAGGGCGCCGTCGAGCGCCGCGCCCGGCTCGGCCAGGCGGTTTACGAGGCCGATCTGATGCGCTCGCGCGGCGTCCAGCGGCTCGCCGGTGAGCGCCATCTCCATCGCCACCGCGAACGGGATCCGCGCGCCGAGGCCCAGCAGCCCCCCCGAGGCCGCCAGCAGGCCGCGCTTGACCTCCGGGATTCCGAGGCGCGCATCGCGGGCGGCGACGATCAGGTCGCAGACGAGCAGCAGCTCGAGGCCGCCCGCCAGCGCGTCGCCCTCCACCGCCGCGATCAGCGGCTTGCGCGGCGGCTCGTTGATGATCCCGAAGACCCCGCGGCGCTCGACGAAGGGGACGTCCCCGCGCGCGAACGCCTTCAGATCCATGCCGGAGCAGAACGTTCCCCCCGCCCCGGTGACGACCGCTGCGCGCAGCTGCGGGTCGTCTTCGTACTCGTCGATCGCCGCGCTCATCGCGCCCGCCGCCGCGAAGTCGAACGCGTTGCGGGAGCCGGGGCCGTCGATGGTGATGACCAGCGTCTCGCCCCGGACCTCGGTTCGGATCGCGGTGCTCACGCCCACATTTGTACGCGAACCCGGCCGGCAACGGGGAGGCATATCGCGGCGTGAACGGTGATCGGCACCCCAATACGCTGTAAAACCATGTATGTCGAGTCGCAAATGCTGGGAAATCATGCATCCGCATGTGGTCAGATGCAGGGAGAATGTGAACGGACATCGGATCTCGGGGGTTTCATCGGGATGGAGCGTCCACGATGACCGGGCCGCTGTCAGGCTGGGCCGGGATCACGCGCAGTGATCCCGGCTCTGCTGTCTCGGCCGGGGAAGACGGCCTCAGCAGCGCCCGCCTCGCCGTCACGGAGGCATACGAGGCCGGGATCGAGGACTGGATCGACGAGACGCTGATCCGCTTCCGCGACCAGATCGACGAGTTCGCGCAGCTCGATCAGCCCGAGATCTGGGACGAGGTCCGGCGACAGTCGATCGGGACGCGCCGCTGGCAGGCACGCTTCGTCGCCGCGGGACGGCTGCCGAGCGCGATCACCCACGAGAGCGAGATCGGCGGCTTCGCGGCGCGGCTGGGGATCAGCCTCGAGGCGGTGCTGCGGGCCTACAAGATCGGCGGCTCCTGGTCCTGGCAGGCGTGGATGGCCGCGATGCAGGCACCCGGGATGGAGCCGGACGAGTACGCCTCCTGCCTGGAGTCGGTGACGAGGCTCGTGCGCGACTACGAGGAGCTGATGCTGGCCAGCGTCGTCGACGGCTACCGGGAGGCGGAGCTCGACCGCTCGCCGGCCACGGTCCGCCTGCGTTCGGTGCGCGCCTTCCTGGATGGCTTCACGGAGGACCTGGAGGGGGTCAACTACCCGCTGCACTGGAGCCATATCGGCGTGATCGCCTGGGAGGGAGACGCGGCCGCGAGCCTGCGCCGGGCGGGCGCCGCCGTCGGCGCCGACCAGATCGTCACCCCGCCGGTGACGGACGGCGAGAGCGTCCGCTGGTGCTGGTTCGGGGTCGACCGCAGCAAGGTGGACGCGATGGTCGACGCCCTGCGCGGCCTCGACCTGGCGGGGACCGCGCGGCTGGCGGTCGGCCGTCCTAGCCCCGGGCCGGAGGGCTTCCGGCGGACCCATCGCCAGGCGGGGGTCGTCTACTCGATCGCGCGCCGGACCGAGCGCGTGGTGACGACGTATCCGGAGGTGGCCCTCGAGGCGCTTGCGCTCGCCGACGAGAGCGCGGCCCGCGACTTCGTCGTCTCGGAGCTCGGCTCGATCGCCGCGGCCGATCAGCGCTCCGCGCGCCTGCGCCTGACGCTCGACGCCTACCTGCGCGCCGGGCACAACGCCTCCGTGGCGGCGGCCCGGATCGGGGTCCACGAGCAGACGGTGACCCGCCGCCTGCACGTGATCGCCGAGCGCCTCGGCGGGTCGCCGGTCGAGCGCTCCGCCGAGCTGCAGCTCGCCCTGCGCCTGTATCCCCTGCTGGCGGGGGGGCTCGCGGACGGCGGCGACGGGAAGTAGGCAGCGTCACTTACTACTTCATACGGTGGTAGGCTCGGTTCGTCCCCGGCCCGGGGTGCCGAGCCGCGCGGGCGGGACGCCGAGCATGGACTACGAGCAGCTTCTCTACGAGGTCTCCGAGGGCGTCGCCACGGTGACGCTCAACCGCCCCGAGCAGCGCAACGCGCTCTCGGGCCAGATGCTCGGCGAGCTCGTCGACGCGATGAAGCGGGTTCGCGACGACGGCGATGTCCGGGCCGTGGTGCTGACGGGGGCGGGGGAGAAGGCCTTCTGCGCCGGCGCCGACCTGGGGGGATTCGCGGCCGATGCGCCGCTGGTCGCCAAGCACTTCGGCTCCGACCTGTTCCTCGAGCTCTTCCGGCTCATGCCGCGCCTCGGCAAGCCCTCGCTCTGCGCCGCCAACGGGCACGTGCTCGCCGGCGGGATGGGGCTGGCGCTCTCCTGCGATCTGGTGATCGCGCGTGAGGGCATCACCTTCGGCACGCCGGAGATCAACATCGGCGCCTTCCCCTACATGATCATGTCGATCATCTACCGCAACGTCCCGCGGAAGAAGGTCAACGAGATGATGCTGCTCGGGGAGCGGATCCCGGCGGCGGAGGCGGTCGAGCTGGGTCTGGCCAACAAGGTCGTCCCGGCGGCAGAGTTCGAGGCGGCGGTCGCCGAGTGGGCGGGGCGCCTGGCCTCCAAGAGCCCGGTGCTGATGCGCCTCGGCCACGACGCGATGTACCGGCAGCAGGACATGGCCTTCGACGAGGCGCTGGAGTTCCTGCGCAGCCAGCTCTCGCTCACCTTCTCGACCGAGGACATCCTCGAGG
>CAZARJ010000137.1:0-5367 GCA_964487515.1 uncultured Conexibacteraceae bacterium
AGGAGGCGCTCGACGTCGCCGATCGCGTGCAGCTGCTCTCCCCCCGGCCGGCACGGGTCGTAGACGAGGCGCGCTCGCCTGTGGAGCGGGCCAAGGGCACCCCGCGGGCAGCCGCGATCAGCGCGCCGGATTTCGTCGCCGCGCGCGAGCGGGCTCTGGAGGAGCTGGCGGGCGGCGGCGGCGCGAGCGCCCCGGGCGAAGCCGACGAGAGCGGCCCGTGAGCGCCGTGCCTGCGACCGCATCGGGCCGGGCGCTGCCGGCGTCGGGCCGCCGGCAGCCGGCGATGCCCAGCCCACGCCTCCCGCTGCCCGGCAAGGAGCTGCGTTGAGCACGGCGCCCGCCCCCCGGACCGCCCGCCTCCCCTGGGCGCCGGCGCTGATCGTCATCGCGCTGCTCGGCGCCTGGCAGCTCGCCGCCGCGACCGGGGCGCTCGCCGACGTGCTCGGCCTGGAGCCCTTCCTCGTCCCCTCCCCGAGCGAGATCGCGACGGCGCTCTGGGAGGACCGCGCGGTGCTGGCCGACAACGCCTGGACGACGCTCGGCGAGGTGCTCGTGGGCTTCGCCGCCGCGCTGCTCGTCGGCGCTGCCGTCGCCGCCGCGCTGCACCTCTCCCCCGCGCTCAAGCGCGCCCTCTACCCGCTCGTGGTCGGCTCGCAGACCGTGCCCGTGATCGTCGTCGCCCCGATCCTGGTCGTCTGGCTCGGCTTCGGGATCGGCCCCAAGGTCGCGATCGTCGCCCTGATCTGCTTCTTCCCGATCGCCGTCAACGGGCTCGACGGGCTCGCCGCGGTGCCGGCCGACCAGCGCAAGCTGCTGCGCTCCCTCGGGGCCCGGCGCGGGCGTCTCTTCCTCACGCTCGAGGCGCCGAGCGCCCTGCCGCGGCTGCTGAGCGGCGCCAAGATCGCCGCCGCGGTGGCGGTGATCGGAGCCGTCTTCGGCGAGTGGTCGGGGTCCGACTCCGGCCTCGGCCACCTGATGCTGGTCGACAACGCCAGCCTCGAGGTCGCGCGCCTGTTCGCCTCCCTGATCTGGCTCTCGGCGATCGCGGTCGTGCTCTTCGCCCTCGTCGCGCTGCTCGAGCGGCGCTTCGTCTGGTGGGGCACCGCGCCCGCCCCGCCGGGCGCCGGGGAGCGGGGGCGCCGACGACCGGCCTCCCGGCCGGAGGGGAGCGCACGCGGCCCGGCAGCGCAAACGCCGAGCGCTGATCCCGCCGGCCGGCAAGGCGGTACGAGCAGTCGGGCCAACGGCCCCGCGGCCCGGGAAGGCCGCGCCACCACCTACACAGAGGCAACGAAAGCGAGGCAGAGGATCCGATGAGGGCAGGACGAGCGACGGACACGGGACGGGCGGGCGAGGGCCAGGCTCCCACGCCCATTCAGCGCGAGAGGGGTAGGCAAAGCCTCGGCCTCGCGGCGACGCTCGCCGCCCTGCTCGCGGCGCTCGTCCTGCTCGCGGGCTGCGGCGACGACGGCGACCCGGGCGCGCCGGGCGACGAGCCCGCCTCGATCGACCTGGCGCTCGACTTCTTCATCAACCCCGACCACGTCGGCATCTACGAGGCGCTGGAGCGCGGGCGCTTCGCCGACGCGGGCCTCGACGTCCACCCCCAGGTGCCGTCGGATCCCTCCGCCCCGATCAAGCAGGTCGTCGCGGGGCGGGTCGACATCGCCGTCTCCTACGAGCCCGAGGTGATCCTGGCCCGCGACCAGGGGCTCGACGTGGTCGCGGTCGCGGCGCTGGTCCACGGGCCGCTCACCTCCCTGATCTCCCTGCCCGCCGCCGGGATCGACTCCCCGTCCGATCTGGCCGGCAAGACCGTGGTCACCGCGGGCATCCCCTACCAGGCGGCCTACATGGAGACGATCCTCGCGGAGGCGGGCGTCGATCCGGACTCCGTCAAGCAGGTCGACGTCGGGCTCAACCTGGTCCAGCCGCTGCTCTCCGGCAAGGCCGATGCGGTCCTGGGCGCCTTCCTGAACATCGAGGGCGTGCAGCTCGAGCGGCGCGGCGACGACCCGCGGATCGTCCCCGTGGACGAGATCGGCATCCCGACCTACGACGAGCTCGTGCTGGTCGTGAGCGGCAAGCGGCTGCAGGAGGACCCGGAGCCGATCCGCCGCTTCCTGGCCGCGCTGGAGCAGGGCACGCGCGACGCCGCCGAGAACCCGGACGGAGCCACGGAGGCGCTGCTCGCCGCCTCCGACGCGCTCGAGCCCGCGCTCACCAGGGCGCAGGTCAAGGCCACCCTCCCGCGCCTGCTGCCCGAGCGCGAGGAGGACTTCGGGCGCATGGACCCCGAGGCCTGGGAGCGCTTCGCCCAGTTCCTCGCCGACCAGAGCCAGATCGATGCGCCCCCGAGCGCGGGCGAGATGCTCACCAACGAGCTGCTGCCCGGATCGTGAACCCAAGCACGGGGCCCACACAGCGGCATCCAAGGTTGGATTCGCGTATGGGCACCGAGCTGGCAGCGATAGTTGCCCTGGGCGGGCACAGATCGCTGCCACCTCCGCCCTAGGGAAGGTGGGCGACAATCTGGCCCTCGGCGGCGCAAGATGTCGCCCACCTGCACCGGGTCCCTTCAACTCCTTCGCTCGGCAGGCGAAATCAGTCCCGGCCCTGAGCCCACGTCCTCCCTTCACTGCCAGACAACCGCCCGCTCGCCAAGGCGCCCCCGGCAGGCGAGCCGCCTCCCTGCTGCTAGGCCGCCTCGTACTCGGGCGCCGGGGGGTGGTAGCGGAGCGGCGGGGCGGCGGCGAGCTCGCGGCGGTGGCCGGCGAGGGCGTGGCGGCCGGCGAGGGCGCGCCAGGGGGCGTAGGGCGCGAAGTACTCCTCCACCTCGGCGATCGTCGCCCGGCGCCCGAGCCGCGCCAGGTGGCCGACGAGCTTCAGGTAGGCGAGGTCGCCGGCGGGCAGCGCGTCGAGGTCACCGCGGCCGCGCAGCGCGAGGCTCTGGATCGTCCAGGCGCCGATGCCGGAGATCGCGAGCAGGCGTCGGTCGTCCGCCGGGCGCTCGGGACGGCAGCGGCCCGCGGCGACCTCGCGCGCGGCCTCGAGCAGGGTCAGCGCCCGCTTCGGGGCGAGGTCGAGGGCGGCGAGCTCGGCCGGCGCGCGGGCGGCGATGGCGGCCGGTCCCGGGACGTCGGCCAGCGGGCGCGCGGCCACGCCGGGCAGCTCGATCGCGCGCCCCCAGGAGGCCACGATACGGCGCTGGATCGATGCCGCGCGATAGGCCTCGATGAGCTGCTCGGTGATCGTCCAGGCGAGCGCCTCCCAGGGCTGCGCGGCCCGGCGCACCCGCAGCCAGGGCCGGTCGCGGATCAGCGGGCCGAGCAGCGGGTCGCGCTTGAACTCGGCGTGGAAGGGGCTCAGGTCGTCATCGACGGCGAGGGCGCTGCGGGCGCGGGCGATCGCGATCTCGAGGTCCTCGCGGTGAGCCGGCTCGATCTCGCCCTCATCCGCGGGCCCGGCACCGTGTCGCTTCGCAGCGGTGCGGTCACCCGCTTGGAGCGACATGTCCGCCCGTCCTCGCCGGCCAGAGCGTGATCGGCCGCCCGATCGGTGTGGCGAGGCCCGGCCGGGACGGCCGTCGCCCCCTTCCCGGCCCGGCGCGCGCAGCCACTCCGCCGGCGCGGGGAGCGCCGCGATCGCCACGCGGCGCTCGCGGCGCAGCTCCCAGGCGCGGATCAGGACCGGGCGCCCGTCGACGTGCAGGAAGCGCTCGTAGACACCGTCGCGCGTGCGGGCGACGGCATCGGGCCAGCGCCCGGAGCCGAGCCGGTACGGCCCGGGAGGGGCGACCTCGATCTGCAGCGCCCCGGTCGCGCGCCGGGCGCCGGCCGGCATCAGCGGTCGAGCACGTGCACGTCGACCAGGAACGAGCGGCTGGCCAGGATCCCCTCGCGCTCGCGCCCGCGGCGCCGCGGGCGGCGCATCCGGGCCGTCGCCCTCGTTCGGGCGACGCTCACCGCGGCGACGGTCGCCGCCCCGGCGGCGAGCCCGCCCGCGGCGACGATCGCCAGCGTCCGAGCGTCCCCGGCCCAGGGGCCGACGGCCGAGCCACCGCGGCCCTGCGGGAGCGGGCGCGCGTCCGCGGCGACCGCCTCCGGGCCGCCGGCACCCACGCCCTCGAGCGGCTCCTCCACGGCCACGCCTTCGACGACTCGCTGCCTGCTCACTGCCGCCAGTGTACGCACCGCCCCGGCGCGCGGCACCGGGAAGGTGGGACACTTCCTGCATGGCTGAGCAGGTCTCCAACCCGACACGGATCGAAGCCGACGTATTCGCCAAGGCCCGCGACCACGACCGCCGCGAGCAGATCGAGATCGCCCGCGAGGGCGACATGCTGCCCTACTTCCGGACGCTCACCTCCGAGGCCGGCCCCGTGGTCGAGATGGAGGGGCGCGAGCGGCTCATGCTCGGCTCCAACAACTACCTCGGGCTGACCGGCGACGAGCGCGTGCGGCGCGCGGCGCGGGAGGCGCTCGACGTCTACGGCACGGCGCTCACCGGCTCGCGGCTGCTCAACGGGACGATCCCCCTGCACGCCGAGCTGGAGCAGGAGCTGGCCGACTGGATGGGCACCGAGGGGGCGCTCGTGTTCACCACCGGCTACCAGGCGAACGTGGGCTGCATCGGCACGATCCTCGCCCCCGGCGACACCGTGATCTGCGACTCCGGCGATCACGCCTCGATCCTCGACGGCTGCCGCCTGTCGGGGGCCAAGCTGCGGCCCTTCCGCCACAACCGGATGGACAAGCTGGAGAAGATGCTGGAGCGCGCGGCCGGCGACGGGGGCGGCGTGCTGGTCGTCGTCGACGGCGTCTTCTCGATGGAGGGTGACATCTGCCCGCTGCCGGATGTGGTCGAGCTCTGCGAGCGCTACGGGGCGCGGCTGATGGTCGACGAGGCGCACGGCGTCGGCGCGCTCGGGGCCCGGGGGGCGGGCGCGAGCGAGCTGCACGGGGTCGAGGAGCGGGTCGACCTGCGCATGGGGACTTTCTCGAAGAGCTTCGCCTCCTGCGGCGGCTTCATCGCCGGGCCCGAGGAGGTCGTGGAGTACCTGCGGATCGCGGCGCGCTCGTTCCTGTTCAGCGCCGCCGCGGTCCCGGCCGCGGTGGGCGCCGCGCTCGGCGCCCTGCGCGTGATCCGCAGCGAGGGACCGGAGCTGATCGCGAAGCTGCTCGACAACGCCGCCTACCTGCACCGCGGCCTGAGCGAGCTGGGGCTGCGCGTCGTCGAGCCCACCCGCCTGCCCGGCGGCGAGCAGGCGCTGACCCCGATCGTGCCCGTGATCGTCGGCGACGACATGCGCGCGGTGATGCTCTGGAAGGCGCTCTACGACGAGGGCCTCTACACGAACGTCGCCCT
>CAZARJ010000138.1:0-5345 GCA_964487515.1 uncultured Conexibacteraceae bacterium
CCGTCGAGCTCGACGACGGTCATGTTCTTGCCGATCTCCCCGAGCCCCCCGAGCGGCAGGACCCTCAGCTTGCCGCTCACGCAGGCAACCTCTCGAGGGCCGCGCGAATGACCTCGCGCTGCGCCTCGTCGGCCGGCACCATCGGCAGCCGCAGGCGGTCGGAGCAGACGCCGCGCATCGCCAGCGCCGTCTTCACCGGAATCGGGTTCGCGGTCACGAACAGAGCCGCGAAGATCTCCTTGAGCCCGGCCTCGATCTCGCGCGCCCGCTCCAGATCGCCGGCCGCGACCGCGTCCCGGATCCGCGCCATCTGCGGGCCGGCGACGTGCGAGGCGACCAGGATCCCGCCGTCGAGCCCGAGCTCCAGGGTGCGCAGGAAGATGTCGTCGTTGCCGGCCAGCACCCGCATCCCGGGCACCGGCGCGAGCTCGTCGTTGTTCGCCTGCTTGACCGCGGCCACGTTGTCGATCCGGGCCAGCTCCGCGAGCTGCTTGGGGCCGATGTTGATCACGCAGCGCGAGGGGATGTTGTAGAGGACGATCGGCTTCTCGGTCGCCGCCGCGACGGCCTCCACGTGGGCCTGGACCCCGGCCGGGTTCGGCTTGTTGTAGTAGGGGGTGACGACCAGCATCGCGTCGGCGCCCGCCTCCCCCGCCGCCCGCGTGAGCTCGACCGAGTGGCGGGTGTCGTTGCTGCCGGTGCCGCAGATCAGCAGCACGTCGGGGCCGACCGCCGCCCGCACGGCCTTCAGCAGCGCCAGCTTCTCGGCGTCGTCGAGGGTCGGCGACTCGCCCGTCGTCCCCGCCAGCACGAGCCCATCGGAGCCGTTCTGGAGCAGATACTCGGCGACGTGCGCCGCCTCGGTCAGGTCGACCTCCCCGTCCTCGCCGAACGGGGTGACCATCGCGGTCAGGATGCCTTCGATCTCGCGCACCGCTTGAACTTAGCTTGCCGCGCTCACCGGCGGCGTACGGTCGGGGAACGCTCCCGCCCGCTCGAGCTGCGCGGCGGCCCGGATCAGCACGTCCTCGCGCCCGAACGGGGCGACGAGCTGCGCCCCCACCGGCACGCCGGCGTCGGTGTAGTGGACCGGCAGCGAGATCGCGGGCTGGCCCGTGATGTTGAAGATCGCGGTGAACGCGCCTGCGGGCAGGGCGCGCCGGTAAGCCGCCAGGGGATCGTCGCCGGAGTCGTCGTAGCTTCCCAGCGGCGGCGCGACCTCGGCCGTCGTCGGGGTCAGCAGCAGGTCGTGGCCGGCGTGGAACCAGCCCGCAACCATGCGCGCGATCGTCTGGTGGACGGCGACGTCGACGAGATAGCGGCCGGAGTCGCGCTCGCGGCCGGTCTCCGCCAGCGCCCAGGTCAGCGGCTCGACGTCGTCGGCGGTCAGCTCGCGGCCCACGATCATCCCGATCTGGGTCAGCGCCGCGGCCTGGCCGGCCGCCCAGCGGGTCAGGAACGTGTCCTCGATGTCGATCCCCGCGTCGGCGGGCGAGACGCCCTCCAGCGGCGCCGAGTCGGTGACCTCGTGCCCGAGCTCGCCCAGCGCCTTGGCCGCCTTCTCCGCCGCCGCGACGCAGTCGGGATCGACGTCCAGCTCGACCGCGGGCGCGGTCATCAGCCCGATCCGCAGGCCGCCGCTCTCGTCCTCGAGCTCCCGCGCATAGGGGTGGGTGGGCCGCGGCGCGATGTAGGGGTCGCCGGGCGCCGGACCGTGCACCGCGTCCAGCAGGTGCGCGGCGTCGCGGACCGAGCGGGTCACCGCCAGCTCGCAGACGAGGCCCGAGATCGTGTCCCCGACCACGGGGCCCTCGCTGATCCGCTGGCGGGTCGGCTTGAGGCCGATCAGCCCGCAGTTGGAGGCCGGGATCCTGATCGAGCCGCCACCGTCGTTGGCGTGCGCGAAGGGCACGATGCCGGCGGCCACCGCGGCGGCCGAGCCGCCCGAGGAGCCGCCCGGCGTGCGGTCGAGATCCCAGGGGTTATGTGTGGCGCCGTAGGCCTTGGGCTCGGTGGTCGGCAGGATCCCCAGCTCGGGGGTATTGGTCTTGCCGATCGTGACCAGGCCGGCGGCGCGGAAGCGCTCGGCGAGGAAGGTGTCGACGGGAAGCCGGAAGTCGGCGTCCTTGAGCGCCTGCATCCCCATGTGCTGGGGCTGGCCCGCGAAGGCCGCGCCGAGATCCTTGAGCAGGAACGGCACCCCCTTGAACGGCCCGTCGTGAAGCTCTCCGTCCGCCGCCGCGAGCGCCTCATCGCCCAGGTCGTGGATGATCGCGTTCAGCTCCGGGTTCAGCTCCTCCGCCCGGCGCAGCGCCGCCTCGACCAGCTCCCGGGGGCTCGCCTCGCCCGCTCTGACCAGCTCCGCCTGCGCGGTCGCGTCCAGCCGGGCCGTCTCGTCGGTCTCGTCGCTCATCGCTGCCTCCTCATCGGTGGCCGGGAGCCTATTGCACAGCCGCCACCGCTATGACGCACGCTCGGGCCCTGGGAGCGACCCCGCTACGTCGGTGTCGCCCTTCCCGGCCCTGAGCGATCATGCCTCCCCTTCCGCATCCCCAGGTATGCCGACACCGCCATGACGATGCCGCTGGGCAACAGGAGCGACCCAACGCTCAGGATCGCGGCGGCCGCACCAAGGAGAAGCGTCACGGCCGAGGCAGCGCGATAGCGCCAAGCGACCGTAGCGCGATTCTTGACCAGGGGTACACCGGCAACCAGCAGCACGACGACCGCGGCGGTGACTGCAACGCCGGGCTCACGATCAAGCAGGCTCGTTTCATTCGAGCGGCCATTCACATCCTCGCTTACCAGCGGCGCCAGCACCATCACCGCGACGCCGACCACGGCAAGGAAGAACGCCAGGACTGCGGCCGCTGTGCCAGGAGGTCGTTGCGATTGTATCTCGCCCTCGCGCATGGTTACCTAGGGATCTGTCAACCACAGTCGATGCTCAAAACGCAACAATCCTGCGCAATCGCCATTCTTGCCAGCATCCCAGTGATGCCTCGCTACGCCCTTCCGCTTCCCGACGACCCGGTTCGGTCTAAACCATACATTCGTCACAGAAAACGGATTACAAAAGATTGAGTTTTCGTAAGACGACTCAGAGCGGCTAACGACTCTCTTGCATTTAGCTTGCTTCTTGAAAATATGGTACTCAGAATGCCACCCCACGTACCAATTTCTGTGGTATCCTTACGTCGACCACTTGGCATTGGCGCATCTATTAGAAGGTCTCCAGTTCACCCAATTCAGAGACTTAGCAACGTCGATCTGGGGTGGATCCTCCCAAGCAGAATAAGCCTTCGCTCGCTTACGCGGCCAAAGCCGCCTTGCGGCCACCGGCTCTGCATCCGGACCAGTTGAACCTTCCTCAGTCAGGACGTTGGAGGAATCGCCGCCGATATCTGAAGAGTAGTCAGCCGATTCCCCCATCATACCGTCGCTAGTAGGAAGCTCGATGGACCCGGCTCGTACCAACGATCTACAGGTATCAGGGTCGTGTGCGATCTCGACCACGCCGGCCGCCGGATCGGTTGGTGAGACCGTTAGCGTTCCGCTAATATGGCATCCGGAGAATGGATCGATATCGCCCTGAACGACGCTGAGCGAGCTATCGATGAAATGCGCGTCCCCCTCTCCGTAGTCAATCACACTCGGACCCACTAACTCGAATTGAACCGCAGATTGGGCGCTGGTCGGGACTGTGAGGATGGCAGCAGCGACCGTGATGAACACGACGCGCGCGGAACTCCCGAGATACATAGATGCGTCCCCCTTTTTCGAATTCGCCTCGGCGACCGTAGCACAACCAGCGCTATGTCGGAGCTGGGGAGGGGTTCGGCCGGTTTGCTGTGTGAGGTCGGGGTAACCACCAAAGGCCCGGCCGGTCGAATCCCCGGAGCGCGTAGCGCGGAGCGAGAGTCGGCCGCGGGGCCCAAAGAGGAACCCCACCGATGGCCAAGAGCAAGCAGGAGAGGACCAGCGAGACCCCGGGGTTCGGGTTCGACGACGAGGCGCGTGAGCGCCTCGAGGGCGTGATCCACCCCGGCGCGCTGGAGGAAGCCTTCGAGGGCCTCGAACACGACCGACGGCGAGCGCGAGTGCCTAGGGCCTCTGACCTCTGGAAGGCACGAGGGCCGGCGGGGCTCGGCGCCCTACAGCAGCGCCTCGAGCCCGACCGTGAGTGGCTCCGGCAGCGCTCCGACGCGGCGGCAGGCGAGCACCACGCCGGGCATGAATGAGGCGCGATCGATCGAGTCGTGGCGGATCGTCAGGGTCTGCCCGACGCCGCCGAAGATCAGCTCCTGGTGGGCGACCAGGCCGGGCAGCCGCACGGAGTGGATCGGCTCGTGCACGTTGGCGCCCGCCGCGGCGAGCAGCTCCGCGGTGCGGGCGGCGGTCCCCGAGGGACGGTCGAGCTTGCGGTCGTGGTGCAGCTCGACGATCTCCACCTCGGGCATGTGCTCGGCGACCCGGCGGCCCAGCTCCATCATCAGCACGGCCCCGATCGCGAAGTTCGGCGCCACGAACGCGCGCGGTCCCTCTCCCCCGTCCCAGCTCCGCTCGGCGCCCTCACGCAGCGCGCCCAGGTCGAACCCGGTCGTGCCGATTACCGCGTGGACCCCCGCCTCGAGGCAGAGCAGCGCGTTGGCGAGCGCCGTATCGGGGACCGTGAAGTCGACGAGCACGTCCGCCCCGCCGAGCACCTCGCCGACCTCCACCCCGAGCTTTGGATCGGCGCGCCCGGAGAGCTCCAGCCCCCCGGCGGCCTCGACCGCGTCGCAGACCGTGGCGCCCATGCGCCCCGCCGCCCCCGCGACCGCAACCCTGATCGACGCCGCCATCGCCCCCAGCTTATGCGCTGCCACGCACCAGCCGCCCCGCCACAGGCGCCCCCGCCCCCGACGGTGGGTCGGATTGCGCCCATATCTGGGTGGATCTCCATGCCACCACCACCCGGCGACCTGTCGTTTCCGAGCTGGGCCGGATCAGGCCCGCATGCGGGCCCGACCCGGCCCACCTCGGCCAGGGGGCCCGAGATGCGCGGCGGAGGCGTCTCGGGGCGCGGCGGCTAGGCGGCCAGGGCTTCGCTGATCGGGGCGACCGCGGCCCGGAAGCGATCCTCGTCGGGCCCGATGCAGGCGGCCGAGAGGCGCTCGGGCGCGTAGAGCTCGGCGGCCAGCCCGGCGACGTCGGCCGCGGTCACCGCGTCGGTGCGGGCGAGCAGCTCGTCGAGGTCGTAGATCGGCAGGTCGAAGAGCACCGCGCGGGCGTTGCGCGACATCCGCGCCGGGGTCGACTCGAGCGCCATCACCATGCGGCCCTTGACGTGCTCCTTGGCGCGC
>CAZARJ010000139.1:0-5342 GCA_964487515.1 uncultured Conexibacteraceae bacterium
GCTCTCCCCCTCCTACTTCGCTCTCGTCATGGCGACGGGGATCGTCTCGGTCGCCTGCCACCTGCTCGGCCTGAAGCCGCTCGCGATCGCGTTGATGGCCGTCAACGTCGTCGCCTACCTGATCCTCTGCGCGCTGTTCGCGCTGCGGCTGGCCCGCCATCGCGACGCGCTGCTCGCCGACCTCTTCGACCACCGCCGCGCCCCCGGCTTTCTCACCTTCGTCGCCGGGACCGCGGTGCTCGGGGTGGAGTTCGTCGAGATCGCGGACGCGCTCGTCCCGGCGCGCGTCCTGCTGGCGGTCGCCGCGGCCTTCTGGATCGGGTTCACCTACGCGATCTTCGCCGCCCTGACGATCAAGCCCGACAAGCCGTCGCTGGCGGAGGGGATCACCGGCGGCTGGCTGCTCGCCGTGGTCGCGACCCAGTCGCTCGCCGTCCTCACCGCGCTGCTCGCCCCGCACTGGGGCCAGCCCCTGCGCCTGCACGCCAACTTCGTCTCCCTCTCCCTCTGGCTCTGGGGCGGGATGCTCTACATCTGGATCATCGGGCTGATCTTCTACCGCTACATGTTCTTCCGCTTCTCGCCGGCCGATCTCGCGCCGCCGTACTGGATCAACATGGGCGCGATGGCGATCTCGGTCCTGGCCGGCTCGCTGCTGATCGAGAACAGCACCGACGCCGCGTTCCTGCACTCGCTGCACCCCTTTCTGGAGGGCTTCACGATCTTCTTCTGGGCGACGGGGACCTGGTGGATCCCGATGATCGCGATCCTCGCCGTCTGGAGGTACGGCTACCGGCGCCAGCCGCTGGAGTACGACCCGCTCTACTGGGGCGCCGTCTTCCCGCTCGGGATGTACGCGAACGCGACCTTCGAGATGGCCGTCTCGATGGACCTCCACTTCCTCGACCCGATCCCTCACATCTTCCTCGGGCTCGCGCTGATCGCGTGGACGGCGACCTTCGTCGGCATGCTGCGCTCCCTGCACGGACGCCTGCGGGCGCCCCGCGCCGACCCCCCGGCGGCGCCAAGCTCGTAGGCTGCGGCCGGATGGCATACGGGCTCGCCACGCCAGCCCCGCCGGGAGGGTCCCGGCGCGGGGCAGAATCCCGGCTCCAGAGCGGATCGCGCTCCCCTGAGACGGCGCCGGCCGAGGTGGGGCGCGGGCGATGAAGGTCATCGTGATCGGCGCCGGGCAGGTCGGCCAGGCGGTCGCCGAGGCGCTCAACGAGCAGCACGAGGTGACGGTGATCGACATCGACGGCGACCGGCTGATCGAGCTCTCCCAGCTCGCCGAGTGCCGCACGATCCAGGGCGACGGCGCGAGCCGCCCGATCCTGCAGCAGGCGGGCGTCCGCAAGGCCGATCTGGTCTTCGCCTGCACGCCCCGCGACGAGGCGAACCTGGTCGCGGCGATGCTGATCCGCAAGCTCTCCGAGGCGCGCACCGTGGTCCGGATGACGGACGCCGAGTACATCGAGGCCTGGCGCGAGGGCGACATCGACGTCGACGTGATGGTGTCCTCCGAGCTCGAGACCGCGAACGCGATCCTGCGCGTGGTCAACCTGCCGGGCGCGAGCCAGGTCGACGACCTCGCCGATCGCCGCCTGCAGCTGGTCGAGTTCGAGATCCCCGCCGACGCGAAGCCGGGCCGGCTCATCGACCGGCCGCTGGGCCGCGCCGAGACCCCCGAGGACTCGCGCGTGATAGCGATCGTGCGCGGCGAGCAGCGCCTGCTGCCGACCCCCGAGCAGACGATCCAGCCCGGCGACCGCGTGATCGTGATCGCCGCGCCGGCGGTGGCACGGCAGTGGAGCCGCCTGCTCGTGCCCGACGGCCTCGCCGTCACCGACGTCGTCCTGCTCGGCGGCGGCCGGGTCGGCGCGGCGGTCGCCCGGGTGATGCTCGAGCGCGGCGTGCGCGTGCGGCTGATCGAGCCGCGCAGCGAGCGCGCCGAGCGCCTGGCCGAGCTGATGCCGGAGGCCGAGGTCTTCCACGCGCACGGCTTCGACGCCGAGTTCTTCTCCCGCTCGCTGATCGGCCGCGGGACCGCCGCCGTCTTCTCGATGGGCGACGACCCCAAGAACCTCTACGGCGCGATCCTGGCCCGCGCCCACGGCGTGCCGCTCACGATCGCCGTGATGCGCGACCCGGTCTCGGAGACGGTCTTCGAGCGCGGCGGCATCGACGTGGCCGTCAACCCGCGCATGGAGACCGCGGAGCTGATGATCCGCTTCGCCCAGGACCCGCGCATCCGGCAGATCGTGATGCTGGACGACGACCGCTTCGAGGTGCTCGACCTGACCGTCCGCGAGGGCAGCCGCATGGCCGGAAAGCCCGTCCGCAAGCCCCCCGAGGCGGGGGTGGTGTTCGGCGCCCTGATCCGCGACGACGAGATCCGCTTCCCCGACGACGACGAGATCATCCGGCCCGGCGACCGCGTGATCGTGCTCGTCGACTCCCTGCGCGCCGCGACCGTAGAGCGCGCCCTGTGACCCGGACGACGCCGCCGATCGCCGTCGGGGAGCGGCGCCCGGTGGTCGACGTTGCCGCGGTCCTCGACCTCGTCGGGGCGCTGCTCAAGTGGTTCGCGCTCTCCTTCCTGGCCCCGGTCGTGATGGGCGCCTTCTACGGCGAGAAGGTCTGGCCCTTCCTGATCGCGAGCGCGCTCACCGGGCTGACCGGATTCGTGCTCGACCGGATCAGCCCGCCGGGGGTCGCCGAGCGCCTGCGCCCCCGCGAGGGCTTTCTCGTGGTCGCGCTGATCTGGCTCGTCATCCCTGCCTTCGGCGCCCTCCCCTACCTGCTCTCCGGCAACCCGCAGCTGGCGCGGCCCCTGGACGCCTACTTCGAGGGGGTCTCCGGCTTCACCGCCACCGGGGCCACCGTGCTCACCGACATCCCGGCCCTCGACCACGCGCTGCTCTTCTGGCGCCAGCTCACCCAGTGGCTCGGCGGCATGGGGATCATGGTCCTGGCGATCGCGGTCCTCCCGCGGCTGCGGATCGGGGGCCGGCAGCTCCTGCAGCGCGAGCTCCCCGGGCCGACCGAGATCGAGCGGCTCACAACCACGATCCGGGAGACGGCGCGGCAGCTATGGACGCTCTACGTCGGCCTGACCGCGTTCGCGATGGTGCTCCTCTGCCTGGTCGGCTGGTTCGGCCTCGACCGGGCGATGACCCCCTTCGAGGCCTTCGCCCACGCCAGCGCGGCGATGGCGCTGGGCGGCTTCTCCACCGAGGCCGACTCGATCGCCTCCTTCGCGCCGATCACCCAGTGGGTGCTGTGCGCGTTCATGATCATCGCCGGGATCAACTTCCTGCGCCTGCACTGGCTGCTGGTCCGGCGCCGCCCGCGCGTGTTCGCCCGCGATCAGGAGCTGCGCCTGTACCTCGCCTTCCTCGCCGTCGGCACGCTGCTGATCGGCACCGAGCTGGCGACGGGCGACTTCGTCTCCGGGGTCGGCCAGGGCGTGCGCGAGGCGGCGGTGCAGGCGGTCTCGACGATGACGACGACCGGCTTCGCGAGCGCCGACTACACGGGCTGGGGCGCGCTCGCCACCCTGACGCTGCTGCTGCTGATGTTCGTCGGCGCCTCGGCCGGGTCGACCGGGGGCTCGATCAAGGTCGTCCGCCACCTGCTGCTGTTCCGCGTGGTCCGGCGCGAGGTCGAGCACACGATCCACCCCGACGCCGTCGTCCCGATCCGGATCAGCGGCCGCACGATCGACGAGCGGGCGGTCCGCTCGGCGATCACCTTCGTGCTCCTCTACCTGCTCGTCTTCGCGATCGGCGCGCTCGGCCTGCTGCTCGACGCGCGCCGCCTGGGCACCGACCTCTCCGCGTTCGAGGCGATCGGGGCCGCCGCGGCGTGCATCGGCAACGTCGGCCCGAGCTTCGGCGCCACCGGGCCCTTCGGCTCCTACGCGGGGATGAGCGACCTCTCGACCGGGATCCTGACCGTGCTCATGTGGCTGGGCCGGATCGAGATCATCCCGGTGGCGGTGCTGCTCACCCGCAGCTACTGGCGCGGCTGAGCGGGACGCGGCGGCGGCGGCGCGGCCCCCGGAAGTCCACTGGGGACATCCAGGTCGGGATATCGGCGCAGGGATCCCCAGTAGGGCGCGGCAGGGCTGAACCCCGGCGCCGCTGGGGAGATCGACGTCGCCATACCGGCGCAGGGATCCCCAGTGGACGGTGCCGCGGGCCGGCGGGCGCGGGTCCCTTAGACCAGGCCCTGGGCGAGCATCGCCTCGGCAACGCGCACGTAGCCGACGATGTTGGCGCCGGCCACGTAGTCGCCGGGCGACCCGTAACGCTCGGCGGCCTCGAAACAAGAGGCGTGGATGTCGCGCATGATCTCGCGCAGCCGCTCCTCGCTGTGCTCGAAGGTCCAGGAGTCGCGGGAGGCGTTCTGCTGCATCTCCAGGGCGCTGGTGGCGACCCCGCCGGCGTTCGCCGCCTTGCCCGGGCCGTAGGCGACCTCGGACTCGCGGAAGACGATCTCGGCGTCGGGGGTGCAGGGCATGTTGGCGCCCTCGGCGACCGCGATCACGCCGTTCTCCACCAGTCGCCGGGCGTCCTCGCCGGTGAGCTCGTTCTGGGTCGCGCACGGCAGCGCGATCTCGCAGGGGACCTCCCAGACGCTGCCGCCGTCGACGTAGCGGCAGGCGCTCTCGCAGCGCTCCGCGTACTCGGAGAGCCGGCCCCGCTCGACCTCCTTGATCTGCTTCAGCAGCTCCAGGTCGATGCCGGCGGGGTCGTGCACGTAGCCGGAGGAGTCGGAGCAGGCGACGACGCGGCCGCCCAGCTCGTGGACCTTCTCGATCGCGTAGATCGCGACGTTGCCGGAGCCGGAGACGATCGCCTCGCGGCCGGAGAGCGACTTGCCGATCGCGCCGAGCATCTCCTCGACGAAGTAGACGCAGCCGTAGCCGGTCGCCTCCTTGCGGACCTCGACGCCGCCCCAACCGATCCCCTTGCCGGTCAGCACGCCCGACTCGTAGCGGTTCGTGATCCGCTTGTACTGGCCGAAGAGGTAGCCGAGCTCGCGCTGGCCGACGCCGATGTCGCCGGCCGGGACGTCGGTGTGCTCGCCGATGTGGCGGTGCAGCTCGGTCATGAAGGACTGACAGAACCGCATCACCTCGGCGTCGGAGCGGCCCTTGGGGTCGAAGTCGGCGCCCCCCTTGCCGCCGCCGATCGGCAGCCCGGTGACGGCGTTCTTGAACACCTGCTCGAAGCCGAGGAACTTGACGATCCCCAGGTTGACCGAGGGGTGGAAGCGGAGGCCGCCCTTGTAGGGGCCGCGGGCGCTGTTGAACTCGACCCGGAAGCCGCGGTTGA
>CAZARJ010000140.1:0-5300 GCA_964487515.1 uncultured Conexibacteraceae bacterium
TCTGCGGTGTACGGGGGGTCCAGGTGCCGGCCGATCGCGTCGGCCACCGCGTTGCCGAGCGCGGCCGGCGTGCCGATCGCGCCGCCCTCACCGATCCCCTTGGCGCCGAGCGGGTTGAGCGGTGAGGGGCTGACGACGAAGTCGGGCACGATCGGGGGGATCTCGGCGGCGGTGAGCAGGCTGTAGTCGGCGTAGGAGGCGGTGCGCAGCTGCCCGTCCTCGTCGTAGGCGGCCTCCTCGGTGAGCATCGCGCCGAGCCCCTGGACGACGCCGCCGATCACCTGGCCCTCGGCGAGCAGCGGGTTGATCACGTTGCCGGCGTCGTCGACGGCGATCAGCGAGCGGATCTCCATCCGGCCGGTGGCGCGCTCGATCTCCACCACGGCGAGATAGGCGCCGGAGGAGAAGACCTCGTCGGACGCGAAGCGCGCCGAGGCCTCGAGGCCCGGCTCGACCCCCTCGATCCGGCGCGCGGGGTCGTAGGCGGCCGCGGCGATCTCGCGCAGGGTCAGCCCGCCGGCCTCGCCGGCGCTCAGGCGCCCGCCCTCGCCCCACTCGATCCGCTCCTCGGGGACCTCGAGCAGCCGGGCCGCGATCCGCACGCACTTGGCGCGGATCTCGTCGGCGGCGAGCGCGATCGCCGAGCCGCCCATCGCCATCGAGCGGCTCGCGAAGGTGCCGATCCCGCGCGGGACGGCGGCCGTGTCGCCGAAGCGGAAGGCGACGTCGCCCGGATCGACCCCGAGCCGATCGGCCACGATCTGGCTGAAGACGGTCGCGTGGCCCTGCCCGTGCGGGCTCGATCCGCTGCGCACGATCACCCGGCCGCCGGGCTCGAGCGTGACGTGGGCGCTCTCCCACATCCCCCCGGCCCGCTCCACGTACATGCCGACCCCGGTGCCGACCGCGACGCGCTCGTCGCTCTCGCGCGCCTCCGGGGCGAGCGACAGGGCCAGGTCGAGGCAGCGCTCGTAGTCGCCGGAGTCGTAGGTGAAGCCGAGCGCCGAGCGGTAGGGCAGCTCGCGGATCAGGTTCAGCCGCCGCAGCTCGACCGGGTCTCTGCCCAGCTCGCGCGCGGCCGCGTCCACGGTCAGCTCGAGCGCGTAGGCGGCCTCGGGACGGCCGGCGCCGCGGTAGGGCCCGGTCGGCGGGCGGTGCGTCTGCACGCCGACGATCTCGACGTCGGCCACCTGAACGTCGTAGACGCCGCCCATCAGCATCGCCGTCGTGTGGGCGGGGATCGGCGTCGTCGTGATCATGTAGCCGCCGAGGTCGGCGTAGATCCGCGCCCGCAGCGCCTGCATCCGGCCGCGCTCGTCGAACGCCAGCTCGACGTCGATGTCCATGCCGCGGCCCTGGTAGGCGGCGAGGAAGTTCTCCAGCCGGTCCTCGGCCCACTTGACCGGGCGCCCCGTCTCGATCGCCGCGATCACGACCGCGGCCGACTCCGGGGCCATCACGCCCTTGGAGCCGAAGGCGCCGCCGACGTCGGGGACGACCACCCGGATCGAGTCCGGCGGGCGGTCGAGCATGTGCGAGAGCTGCTGCAGCGGCCGGTGCGGATCCTGGGCGGAGATCCAGACGGTCACGCCCTCCCCGTCCGGGTCGCCGACGGCGACGACGCCGCGCGTCTCCATCGGCGAGGCGACCACGCGCGGGATCGAGTGGGTCGCCCGGGTCACGTGCGCGGCGCCCGCGAACGCCCCCTCGACGTCCCCGCGCACGCGCTGCCAGCGGGTCATCGCCGGCCCGCCACCGCGCAGATCGAAGAGCGGCTCCAGCGGCTCGTACTCGACCTCCACCCGCTCGGCGAGGTCCTCGGCCACCGCCCGCGACTCGGCGACCACGGCGGCGACCGCCTGGCCCACGTAGCGGACCTCTCCCTCGGCGAGCGCCGGATGGCCCTCGTCCGCCTTGCGCATGTCCGGCGGCCCCTGGATCGGCAGCGGCCGCACGCGCCCGGCCAGATCGTCCGCGGTGAGGACCGTGATCAGCCCCGGCGCCGAGCGCGGCGCGTCGATGGAGGCGATCCGCGCGTGCGCGTGCGGGCTGCGCACGAACGCCACGTGCACCGCCCCGCGCATCTCGATGTCGTCCAGATACTGCGTCCGCCCGAGCAGGATCCGCCGATCCTCGCGCCGCGCCAGCGGCTGTCCCACATGCCGCCCCCGCTCGGTCTCAGGAACCGGCTCGGCAACGGTCTCCCCAACTCCGGACACGTCGCTGCTCACGATGCCACTACTCACGATGCTGCAAACGTTTGCACACCAGGAACCGGACCATAGCCCAAAACTACCGCCAGGGCACGGTGACACCGCCACGACGCCCCACCGGCCCCCCGCAGCCGATCGGCGACCTTGCACTTATCCGCCTATCGCACGGGTTACTGCAAGGTCGGCGGAGAGCAGAACGGACGATCGGCGCGGGGCGCCCGGCGACCTTGCACTTCCCCGCCTATCGCACGGGTTACTGCAAGGTCGGCGGCTCCGGGCCACGAGCACACGCCTCGTTGGAGAGTAGGCCCGGGCGCGTGGGGTCCCCCCGGGGGACTCGAGCGCGCAGCAGACCGCACTTCCGCCGACCAACGCCCGTCGCGGCGGAGCGCCCCCCGGGGGGACCCCACGCGCCCGCGCCGGGGGCCGAACCGCCTACTACTTGGCCCCCAGCCAGTCCGCCCCCACCCCGATCTCGACCGCCAGCGGAGGATCGAGCGCGAACGCCTCCACCATCTCCCGCCGCGCCAGCTCGGCGACCTCGTCCCGCTCCCCCTCCGGTCCCTCGAACAGCAGCTCGTCGTGGATCTGAAGGATCAGCCGGGAGCTCAGCCCCGACTCATCCAGCGCCCGCCGGCAGCGGACCATCGCCAGCTTGATGATGTCCGCGGCGGTGCCCTGGATCACCGTGTTGACCGCCAGCCGCTCCCCGAGGCTGCGGGTCTGCGGGTTGCGGGCGCGCAGCTCCGGGATCAGCCGGCGCCGTCCCATCAGCGTGGTCACCTTGCCCTCCTCGCGCGCCCGCTCGATCGTCTCGTCGATGAACCGCTTCACCCCCTCGAAGCGCTCGAAGTAGCGCTCGATGTAGGCGGCCGCCTCGGCGCGCGAGATCGAGAGCCGGTCGGCGAGCCCGAAGGCGGAGAGCCCGTAGGCGATCCCGTAGTTGACCATCTTCGCCTTCGAGCGCTCGGCGAGCGAGATCGCCTCCGGGTCGGCGCCGATGATCCCGGCGGCCGTGGCCGAGTGGACGTCCTCGCCGGAGGCGAAGATCCGCCGCAGCTCGTCGTCCCCGGCGACGTGGGCGAGCACCCGCAGCTCGACCTGGTTGTAGTCGCAGGAGACGAGCACGTTGCCGGGCTCGGCCACGAAGCAGCCCCGGATCGGCCGCCCGAGCTCGGAGCGGATCGGGATGTTCTGCAGGTTCGGGTTCGTGCTCGACAGCCGCCCCGTCGCCGCCCGCACCTGGCTGAAGGTGGTGTGGATGCGCCCGTCCTCGGGATCGATCAGCCCGGGCAAGGCGTCCAGATACGTGTTGGTGAGCTTCGTGACCTCGCGCCAGCGCTCGATCTTGGCCACGATCTCGTGCTCGTCGCGGATCTGGGAGAGCACGCGGGCATCGGTCGAGTAGCCGGTCTTGCCGCGCCGCTTGCGGGTCAGCCCGAGCTCCTCGAACAGGACCACGCCGAGCTGCTGCGGCGAGCCGATCGTGAACTCCCGGCCGGCCAGCTCCCAGATCTGGGCCTGCAGCTCCTCCGCCTGCCCGGCGAGCTCGGCGGAGATCGCGGCGAGGCGGTCTGCATCGAGCTTGATCCCCTCCCGCTCCATCCCCGCCAGGACCTCGACCAGCGGCATCTCGACCTCGGCCATCACCCGCACCAGGCCCAGGTCGGCGAGCTTCGGCGCCTGCCTGCGGGCCAGCTCCCAGGCGAGCCGCGCGGCCGGCGCCGGGTCGGGGCCGGCCTCCCCGGCACCGTCCCCGTCCCCCTCCGCGCCGGCGCCGAGCGCGAGCTGCTCGCCGCCCGCCCCCTCGGCCTCCGTGTCGTCGCCGTCGCCCTCCCCGACGCCGGCGATCGAGAGCCCCTCGTCGGCGGCCAGCTCGTCGAGCTCGTAGGTGCGGCGGGCGGGATCGATCAGGTAGGCGGCGACGCTCGTGTCGTGGGCGAGGTCGAGCGAGCCCGCCGCCAGCCGGGCCAGCAGCCCGCGCGGGCCGCGCTCGCCGAGCGACTTGGCGTCATGAGCGATCAAGCGGTGACCGGAGAGCTGCCCGGCGAGGCGCTCGGCGTCCGGCTCCGCGCCGACCAAGAGTCGCTCGCCGTCGTAGGCCGCCCAGCGCTCGCCCTCGAGCGCGAACGCGATCTCGGCCCCCGCCGGCAAATCACCGAGATCGCCCTCCTCGGGGCTCAGCTCGAGCACGTCGGCGGCCCGCCGCTCGGGCACCTCGCCCTGCCACTCGTCCTCGAGGCGCTGGATCACCTGGCGCAGCTCGAACTCGGCCGCGACCTCACGCAGCCGCGAGAGGTCGGGCTCGCGCTCGACCAGCGCCGGAAGGTCGATCTCCACCCCGACGTCGAAGTGCATCGTCGCGAGCTCCTTCGAGACGCGGGCGTCGCCGGCGTGCTCGGTCAGGTTCTGCTTGCGCTTCGGGCCGCTGATCTCGTCGACGCTCGCCAGCACCTTCTCCAGGGACCCGAAGCGCTGCAGCAGCTGTGCCGCGGTCTTCTCCCCGACCCCGGGCACCCCGGGGATGTTGTCGGAGGTGTCGCCCTTGAGGCCGATCAGATCCGGGACCAGCTCCGGCGGCACCCCGTAGCGTTCCTCGACCGCGGCCGCGTCATAGACCTTCGTGTCGGTCACCCCGCGCGAGGTGGACATCACCCGCACCCCGTCGCCGACGAGCTGGTAGGCGTCGCGATCGCCGGTCACGACCATGACCGGGATCCCGGCTTCATGGGCCTTGCGGGTCAGCGTCGCGATCACGTCGTCGGCCTCCCAGCCCTCCACGCGCACGTTGGCGAACCCGAAGGCGTCAGCGAGCGGCTCCAGGTGCGGCCACTGCTCCTTGAGCAGGTCCGGCCGCGAGGGCCGCTGGGCCTTGTAGGGCTCATACGTCTTCTCCCGCCCCGACATGCCCGCGTCCCAGGCGACCACCACGGCGCGCGGCCGGTGATCGGTGAGGATCTTGACCATCATCGAGGCGAAGCCGTAGATCGCGTTCGTGGGCCGCCCGTCGGAGGTCGCGATCGACTCCGGCAGGGCGAAGAAGGCCCGGTAGGCGAGGCTGTTGCCGTCGATCAGGAAGAGCTCCCC
>CAZARJ010000141.1:0-5238 GCA_964487515.1 uncultured Conexibacteraceae bacterium
GGTGCTCGCCGAGGCGGGCAACGTCGGCGACGCCCGCCGCTACGTCGGCGCGCACCACCCCGACGTGCTCGTCCTCGACCTGAGCATGCCGGGGGGCTCGAGCCTGGGCGCGATCCCCGAGCTGCGCGAGCAGCATCCCGGCACGCAGATCGTCGTCCTGACGATGGAGAACGACCCCGCCTTCGCCCGCGAGGCGCTGAAGGCGGGCGCGCTCGGCTTCGTGCTCAAGCGGGCCGACGAGGGCGAGCTGATCACAGCCGTGCGGCAGGCGGCCGGCGAGGAGCCCTACCTGGACCCGCAGCTCGGGGCGCGGATGGCGGTCGAGCCCGCCGGCCCGCCCGACGGCCTCAGCGAGGAGGAGGTCGAGATCCTGCGCCTGGTCGCGCTCGGCCACACCAACGCCGAGATCGGCAAGCGGCTCTTTCTCAGCGGGCGCACGGTGGAGAATCACCGGATCCGGATCCAGCGGCGGCTCGAGCTCGAGACCCGGGCGGAGCTGGTCAGCTACGTGCTCGACCGCAACCTGCTCGGGCGCTGAGCGGGCGCCGGCGGGCGGCGAGGCATGCCCGGGCGGCACGAGGCGACGCCCACCACCCCGCTTTCGCGCGGCGGCTAGCGCCGCTCGCCGCCGCGCTCGGGAAGCGTGGCGGTGACGGTGGTCCCGCGCCCGGGGCCGGCGTCGAGGCTCAGCTCGCCGCCCGCGAGCTGGGCCCGCTCGGTCATCCCGATCAGGCCGTAGCCGCGCCGCGCCCGGGCCGGGTCGAAGCCGGGGCCGTCGTCGCGGACCCGCATCCCGACCCAACCTTCCTCGCGCCAGAGGCTGACCTCCGCCCGCGACGCCCGCGCGTGCTTGACGACGTTGTTCAGCGACTCCTGGACGAGGCGGTAGATCGCGCTCTCGATCTCGGCCGGCAGCCGGTCGGTCCCGTCGTCGAGCGCGGCTCGCAGCTTGATCTCGATCCCGCCCTCCCGCTCCTTGCGCTCGGCCAGCGCGCCCAGCGCCGCGACGAGGCCGATCTCGTCCAGCGACGCGGGGCGCAGCTCGGCGATCAGGCCCGTGAGGCCGTCGATCTCGCTCTCGATCAGCTCCACGCCGTCGCTGAGCGCCCGCCGCACCTCGTCCGGATCGGCGTCGTCGCGCAGCGCCGCCTGGTGCATCATCCGCAGCGCGCCCAGGGCCTGGAGGGTCCCGTCGTGCAGCTCGCGCGCCCAGCGCTTGCGCTCCGCCTCGGCGGCCTCGAGGCTGCGCCTCAGGCTCTCCGCCTCGACCGAGCGCGCGGTCGCCACGGCGGTCGCCGCGCTGGCCGAGAAGGAGCGCAGCAGGCGCTCGTCCTCGACCCCGAACGCGGGACCGTCGACGAGCCGCTCCACCGCGACGAGGACCCCGCTCGCCTTCCCCCGGAAGGTGAGCGGCATGACGATCGCCGCCCCCGCCACGACCGCCAGCGCACCGCCGAGCCCGCCCCAGTCCGCGTCGCCGCCGGGGCGCTGCGGCTCGCCCGTCCGCAGGGCGCGGCCCGGGGCGGTCCCCTCGATCGGCAGCCGCCTGCCGCGCAGGGGCTCGCCGGGCTCGCCGGCGCACGCGGCGACGACCAGCTCATCGCCCTCGGCGAGCAGGATCAGCAGCAGGCGCGCGTCGACCAGGGCCCGGCCCCGGCCGACGATCAGCTCCAGGATCCGGTCGACGTCCGTCTCGCCGCCGACCGAGCGCGCGATGTCGCTCATCACCGCCAGCGCCCGCGTGGTCCGCTCCGCCTCGTCGCGCTTCAGCTCCACGCGGTCGCGCCTGCGGGCGACGCCCTCGTACAGCCGCGCGTTGCCGATCGCCACCGCGGCCCACTCGGCGAGCTCGGCGATCAGGGCCTCGTCGTCGGCGTCGAAGGCCGGGCGCTCCTCGCCGGCCGCGACGAAGAGGATGCCCCAGGGCTCGCCGGCGGGCCGGATCGGCACCCCGAGGAAGGCGCGCAGCGAGGGATGGCCGGCGGGCAGCCCGGAGAAGCTCGGATGGGCGGTGACGTCGTCGATCCGCAGCGGCCCGGTGGCCTGGCTGAGCACCTCGAGCACGCCGCGGCCGCTCGGCAGCTCGCCGATCGACTCGGGGACCGTCGCGTCGACCCCCAGGGTCAGGAACCGCTCCAGCCCGGAGCCGTCCGCGGCGCGCACCGCGAGGGCGGCGTAGCTGGCCCCGGTCAGCTCGCGGGCGGCCGCGAGCGCCCCCTCCAGCACCCCCTCGAGATCGAGGCGGGCCAGCAGCGAGCGGCTGATCTCAGCCAGCTTCGCCCGCCGGTCGGATTCGTCGCTCGCGCTCACGATCACCGGCAACAGTATGCGAGCGCCGGGGACCGGGCGATCGTCATCCGCTCACGGGGCGGGCGACTCGGGGACCGTCTGCTCGGGCTCGTAGGTGCAGCGCTCCTCGTCCGGGCAGAGGCTCGCGATCACGACGCGCTCGGCGGCGGCGCGGCCGGAGATCGGCTCGATCCTGATCAGGTCCACCGAGCGCAGCAACGGACGCCCGGGCTCGAAGTGCAGCTCGGCCAGCCCGGCGAACTCCGAGGCCACGCCGAAGAGCCCGGCCGCGCCCATCGTGCCCGCGTCGACGACCGCGATCGGCCCGTAGAGGTCGATGTGCTGGGCGTGGTCGTGGCCGGTGAGGATGGTCAGGGGCCGCTCGTAGCCGCGCTCGGCGAGCGCCTCGGCCAGCGACTGGGCGAGCCCGTTCTGGTGCACGATCGCGACGTCGGGGGCCGGGTCGAGCGCCTCGAACCAGCGCAGCAGCTCCGCCTCGGCCGCGCGGCGCAGCTCGGCCGCCTGCGCGGGGTCGGGGTTGTCCTCGAAGCTGAAGTCGCGCGCCGCCTCGGCGATCTCCCCCGCCGCGCCCCCCTGGAGCGGATCGGGCCAGCCCGCGATCCGCAGGCCCCGCGCCCGCGTGGTCGGGTTGCGCTCGTCGAGGACCTCGACCCCCGCCTCGGCGAGCGCGTCCATCATCACCTGCGAGTCGTGGTTGCCGGAGACGCCGATCACGCGCGCGTCGAGCTCGCCGAAGCGGCGGCTGAGCACGCGCGCCTCGGCGGCGCTGCCCGTGTGGCCGAAGTCGCCGGCGAAGATCAACGGGCGCGAGCCGGCGAGCCGGTCCACGGGCCTGAGCACGAGCGTGTTGTTGTGCAGGTCGGAGCCCAGCAGCATGGTCCGGGTCTTGCCGGAGCCGCCGGCCCCCTCGTTCGCCAGGTAGTTGGAGAGCCCCCGCAGGACGCGCTCGAAGCTCGAGCTGTAGCCGCCGCGGCCCTGCTCGCGGTCGACGGCGGCGATCAGCTTCGCGAGCTCGGCGCCGCGCGCGTAGTAGGTGGGCCGGTCGAAGGAGCCGGTGTCGAAGGTGATCAGGGTCGCGGCCAGCGTCCCCCCGCAGCACGCGATCACCCCGGCCGCGACCGCTGCCGGCAGCCGCGATCGCCAGCCGCCGCCCAGCGCCAGGGCGACGGCGAGCGCCAGCAGCATCGCCAGGCCCGCGATCGCGGCGAAGCTGAGCAGGATCGCGCGCAGGGCGCCGGCGCGCAGCTGGTCGACCGTCTCGGAGAGGATCGCGCGGTCGCCGCCGGCCGCCCTGATCAGGCCGTCGCGGTCGAGCGAGCGCAGCTCGACGCCGATCTCGAGCGGCGCGTCGAACGCGTCGGTGCGCAGGCCCCAGTCGGTGACCGGCACGTAGGCGGAGACGTGGCCCCCCAGGCCGGCCGTGGCCCGGATCGACACCGTGCCCAGCTCGGTCTCCGACTCGAGCGCCCCCAGCAGCCGCGGGCCGGCGAAGACCGCGGCGGCGATCACCGCCGCGGCCACCACGACCAGCTTCAGGATCCGGGCTCTGCCGCGCGCGTCCACGAAGCTCATTTAGCAGGCGACGCCCGCGGCCGGGCCGGCGGGGACCCGGCGCGGCCGGCGATCGCCACGCGCCGGCGGCGCGAGACGCTCAGCGGCCGCGCCGCAGCCCGCGCGCCACCCAGGGCGCCAGGGTGCGCGAGAACGTCGCCGTCATGTGGTCGTTGTCGCGGTAGACGAGCTTGTTGCGGATCACGCCGAAGCAGCGCCGCTTCTTGCAGATCGCGCGCGAGAAGTCGAGCTCGTCGACCCCCTTGACGCCGCGGACGGCGCGCGACTCCCAGGTCTTGCCGTAGACCTTCGGCTTGCGCCACGAGCACTTGCGCAGGTGCTTGAGGTGCGCGCCCACGCAGTCGGTCATGTCGTGCGGCGCCATCGGCAGATCGCGGATCGCCACCACCCGCTTCGCCATCGGCTGCAGGCGCTCGAGCATGCTCCGGTAGCCGTCGATCAGCGCCCGGGCGCGCGGGCGCTTGGCGGAGATCTGCTTGCCCTTGCGCATCGGCTTGTAGCTGCGTGCGATGCCGACGATGATCAGGTTCGGCCGCGCGCGCTCGATCCGGCGCAGGGCGTTGCGATGCCACTTCTGGCACTGCCGGTAGACGCCGTCGACCTTGTTGTTGTAGACCCGCGTCTCGCTCGGCGGGCAGCCCGCCTTGGTCTGTGCGATCAGCTTCCAGCCGCGCCGCTTCGCCAGCCGGTTGACGGCGCCGAACAGGTGCATCGCGTGCGAGTCGCCGAAGAGAACCATCTTCTTCTTCCCCTTGCGGCGCCCGAAGACGCAGGGCTTCGAGCGCGTCTGCGGGGGCAGCATCATGCAGCCGCGGTCCCAGATCGCGCCCCGGTCGCCGCGCGAGTGCTTGCCCCGCGGGCGGGGCTTGATCCGGTTCATCGAGCCGCGCTTCTGCAGCTTCGCCGGCCGCGGCCGGAACTTCTTCTTGCGCCGCTTCGACGCGCGTCGCACGGCGGCCGTCTTCGTCGTGGCGGCCTTCGCCGTGGTGGCCGGGGCAGCGTTCGCGAGGTCGGCTCCGGAGGCCTCGTCGCCGGAGCCGTCGCCGCTGCCGCAGCTGACGAGCGCGAACGCGATCGCGGCCAGCCCCACGCAGAGCAGGGCAGCGAAGGGGGTTCTTGCTTTGGAGTCCCGCCAGAGCAAGGGTCCCAGTATCGCAAGCCCGGCCGGTGGGCGCCCCCGGTCCCCCCTCGCGGCCGCGCCGGCGCCGTAAAGCGCCCTGTGACGAGACCCACGGAAGCTCCGCTGCCCGCGCTGGCACACTGACCGGATCAGCGAGAAGCTGCCGCGCGACATCTGGGATTCGACCTTCGACGAGGGCGAGCGCCGCATCAACCGCCGCTGGATGGGCCAGGTCT
>CAZARJ010000142.1:0-5205 GCA_964487515.1 uncultured Conexibacteraceae bacterium
CGGCTGATCGAGGAGGGCCGCCGCGCGGGGACGATCCGCGAGCTGCACACGCGCGAGACCGTCGTCGCCCTGGTGGCGATGGTCGAGGGAGCATGCGCGCGGCTCGCCGGCGACGACGAGGCGGGCCAGGACCGGCTCGCCGAGGCGCTCACGGCGATCGCCTGGCACGCCCTGCACCCGGACGATGGAGTGGCCGGTCGCACGGGCGTCGAAGAGGCCACCAGCTCCACCGGCGGCCCCTCCCCCGGCGCCGCCGGGGGGAGCCCTGCGAACGTGGCGGACGGCTGATGGCGGGCGCGTCGCGACTCGGCGATCCCGGTCCGCGGCCGGCCTTCCCGGGCCCCTGGGCGGTGGCCGACGACCTACGCCGGGAGCGGCGCGCGCGGCGGCGCGGGGCCTTCCCCCCCGGCCTCAACCGGGTCAGCGCCCGCACCACCTGGCGCTTCCGGCACGACCCGCTGAACCTGCTGCTCGAGTGCTACCGCCGCTACGGCCCCGCCTTCGGCGTGCGGATCATGTTCGGCTACAACCTCTTTCTGATCGGCCCCGAGGCGAACCACTTCATGCTCGTCTCCGGCCGCGACAACTTCGCCTGGCGCACCGGCCGGATGGGCGATCTGATCACGCTGATCGGCGACGGGCTGCTGACCACCGACGACGACTACCACGACACCTCGCGGGCGATCATGATGCCCTCCTTCCACCGCGAGCGGGTCCGCTCAGCGATCGGGGTGATGCGCTCGGAGGCCGCCGCCGGCGCCGAACGCCTCCCGGCCGGCGCGCCGGTCGACATGTACGGCTGGACGCGCGATCTGGCGATGCGGATCGCGATGCGCGCCCTCTTCGGCTTCGACCCCGACGCCGGCGACGCGCCCGAGATCGCGCGCCGCTTCGAGAGCGGGCTCGGCTTCCACGGCCGGGAGTTCCCGCTCCAGCTGCTGGTCGGGCCGGGGACCCCGCTGGCGCGGCTGCGCCGCGATCGCGCCGCGCTCGAGCGGCTGGTGGGGAGCGAGATCTCGCGGCGCCGGGGGGCGGGCAGCGGGGCGGGCGAGGGGGCGGAGGACATGCTCGCCTCGCTGCTCGGCGCCACCGACGAGTCCGGGGCCTCCCTCGCCGACCGGCAGGTGCTCGACCACGTCCTGACGCTCCTGTTCGCCGGCCACGACACGACCACCTCGACGGTCAGCTTCCTGCTCTACGAGCTCGCCCGCAATCCCGAGCAGGCAGACCGGATCGCCGCCGAGCTGGCGGCGGAGAGCCCCGGCGCCGATCCCACGCCGGAGCAGGTCCTCGGGGAGCTGCCGCTGCTCAGCCGCGCGATCGACGAGACCCTGCGCCTTTATCCCCCCGCCTGGATCGGCCCGCGCCGCGCGGTGCGCGACTTCGATTTCGGGGGCATGCGCGTGCCCGCCGGGCTGCCGGTCGTCTACAGCTCCTGGGTCAGCCACCGGCTGCCGCACGTGTTCCCCGAGCCCGACCGCTTCGACCCCGACCGCTTCGAGCCCGAGCGGCGGGCGCAGTGGCCGCGCGGCGCCTACGTCCCCTTCGGCGGCGGTCCCCGGGTCTGCATCGGCAAGCGCTTCGGCTACTCCGAGGTGCACGTGATCGCCGCGGCCCTGATCCGCCGCTTCCGCTTCCGCCTGCCGGCCGGCCACCGGCTGAAGATCCACCAGGCCCCGACCCTCTCCCCCGAGGGTGGCCTCCCGGTCCTGCTCGAGCCGCGCTAGCGGGCATTACGCAAAGACCGGCTGCGCATCGCATGAGATGCGCGTAGCCTTTGAGGTCCATCCACAACCGGGGCGGAGGAGCAGATGAAAGACACCGACGGCGAGGCCGGAAGCGGCGACGAGCTCAAGCGGCGCCAGCGGGAGATGTGGGCGTCGGGGAACTTCGAGGTGATCGCGGATACGGTCGCTCCGGCGTCGGAGGCGCTGATCGGCGCCGCCGGCGTCGCGGAGGGTCATGAGGTCCTCGACGTGGGGACGGGAACCGGAACCGCGGCGGTGCTCGCGGCGCGCCGCGGGGCGACGGCGACCGGCCTCGATCTGACCCCGGAGCTGCTCGCGAAGGCGCGCAAGCGCTCCGCCTCCGAGGGGCTAGAGGTCGACTGGGTGGAGGGCGACGCCGAGCGGCTCCCCTTCCCCGACGACTCCTTCGACCGCGTCGTCTCCTCGTTCGGCGTGATGTTCGCCCCCGACCACGCGGCGGCCGCCCGTGAGCTGGTCCGCGTCTGCCGGCCGGGCGGGAGGATCGCGGTCAGCGCCTGGACCCCTGAGGGGCTGAACGGCAGGCTTCTCGCCACCCTGGCCTCCCACATGCCGCCGCCCCCGCCCGGATTCGTGCCGCCGATCCTCTGGGGGGTGGAGGATCACGTCCGCGACCTGTTCGACTCCCACCGCGCCAGCGTCGAGCACCGCCGCGAGGAGCTCGACTACGAGGCGCCGTCGGTGGAGGACTGGGTCAGCCTGCACGAGCGCGACCTGGGCCCGATGGTCGTCGCGCGCTCGACGCTCGGCCCCGAGGGCTGGCCGGAGGCGCGGGCGCAGATCGCCTCGATATACGAGGACGCGAACGAGCTCGACGACGGCTTCCACGCCCGGGCCGAGTACCTGCTCACGCTCGCCACTCCGGGCGATTGACCGCGGGGCGCTAACGTAGACGGGGTGAGCACGCCACCCCCCGTCGCAGCGCCGGAGCGAAAGCACAAGACGCGCTCGCGAGCGCGGCCGGGCGGAATCTCGCTGGAGAAGGTCGCCGGCCGCCCGTTCCGGGAGCGCAAGCCGCCGTGGCTGAAGGTCCCCGCGCCGGGCGGCCCCAAGTACCGCGAGCTGAAGGCGCAGATCGACGGCGAGCGCCTGCACACGGTCTGCGAGGAGGCTGCCTGCCCGAACGTCGGCGAGTGCTGGGAGCGTGGCACCGCGACCTTCATGATCCTCGGCGACACCTGCACGCGCCGCTGCGGGTTCTGCAACGTCAACACCGGCAAGCCGACCTGGCACGACCCGCTCGAGCCGGCGCGCGTTGCCCGCTCGGTCGCCCGCATGGGGCTCAAGCACGCGGTCGTCACCTCGGTCGACCGCGACGATCTGCCCGACTACGGGGCGAGCGCCTTCGTCGGCGTGATCCGCTCGATCCGGATGCAGGCCCCCGGCTGCAAGGTCGAGGTCCTGACCCCCGACTTCCGCGGCCAGGAGATGCCGCTGGCGAAGGTGATCGCCGAGCGGCCCGACGTCTTCAACCACAACGTCGAGGTGGTCCCGCGCCTGTATCCGATCGCCCGCCGCGGCTCCAAGTTCAAGCGCTCCGCCCGGGTCCTGAAGCTCGCCAAGGAGATGGGCGGGCCCGAGGTGATCACCAAGTCGGGCCTGATGGTCGGGCTCGGCGAGACCTTCGACGAGCTGGTCGAGACGTTCGCGATCCTGCGCGAGCACCGGGTCCAGGTCCTGACCGTCGGCCAGTACCTGCGCCCCACCGAGCGCCACCTGCCGGTCGTCCGCTACTGGGAGCCGGCCGAGTTCGATGCGCTCGCCGCCGAGGCCCGCAAGCTCGGCTTCGAGTCCGTCGCCGCCGGTCCGCTGGTCCGCTCCAGCTACCACGCCGACGAGAGCGCCCGCGAGGCGCTCGCCGCCACCAAGGCCTGACGGGGACCTTCAGTCTCCACTGGGGAGGGCTACGTCGGGATACCGACGCGGATATCCCCAGTGGCCAAGCCCTTGCGATCTTCAGCCCGCTGGGGAGGGTTACGTCGGGATACCGACGTAGATGTCCCCAGTGGCAAGACCCTGACGATCTTCAGTCTCCGCTGGGGAGGACCACGTCGGGATACCGACGCAGGGATCCCCAGTGGGCCGCGTCCGCTGCGGCGACGGGTCCCGGGGCGGTGGGCGGCGCCGAGCGCGGCGGTCCCGCGCCGCCAATACGCTGACGGCCCTTGATCCCGCTCAAGGACAACATCCCGGGGGTCGGCTTCCCGCTGATCACGGTGCTGCTGATCGCGCTCAACGTGGCGGTCTTCGTCTGGCAGCTCAGCCTGCCGACCGACCGCGCGTCGACGCCCGAGCTGGCTGCCGCCGGGGTCTCCGAGCGCGATCAGGCATCGATCGAGCACGGCGCGATCCCCTACCGGATCACCCACCCCGGCAGCGAGTGCGGGGTGACGCCGGAGGGCATCGTCTGCGGCTCCGCGGGGCAGATCGAGGCGGGCCCGCGCGCCGGGCGCCCGCTACCCGACAACCTCGCCGAGCCCCCCTGGTGGCAGACGCTCTTCAGCTCGATGTTCATGCACGCCGGCTTCCTGCACATCGCCGGCAACATGCTCTTCCTCTGGATCTTCGGCAACAACGTCGAGGGCTCGATGGGCCGCGCCGGCTTCCTGCTCTTCTACCTGCTCGCCGGCCTGGTCGCGGTCTACGCGCAGGCGCTTCTGGACCCGGGCGCGACCGGCCCCACGATCGGTGCCTCCGGCGCGGTCGCCGGGGTGCTCGGCGCCTACGCGCTGCTCTTCCCCCGCGCCCGCGTGCTCACGATCGTGCTCGTCGTCTTCTTCGCGACCCTGATCGAGATCCCGGCCCTGGTCCTGCTGGCGGCCTGGTTCCTGCTCCAGTTCATCCCCGCGGTCGGCCAGCTCACCCTCCAGGAGGGCGGCGGTGGCGGGATCGCCTACCTCGCCCACGTCGGCGGCTTCCTGTTCGGCCTCGCGGTCGCCGCTCTGATCGGGCGCTCGCTGCGCAACGGGCGCCGGGACCTGCCGGGGCTCTGAGCCGTGGACGGTGGCCGCGCAATCTGGGTGATCGTCGCCGGGGCGTTCTTCCTGCTCGTCTTCGGCGGGCTGACGATCGCCGCCCTGTCGACCGCGGAGCTCAACTTCGCGACCGTGGTGATGGCGCTCGTCTGCATCTTCGTCTGCGTGGGCGTGATCGGCGCGATGATCGGCGCCGCCCGCAAGCCCCCCGACGAGTGAGAGCGTCCGAAGCCGGGTCAGTGGATCCACGCGACCATGCGGGACCCGGAGTGGAGCCAGCGGGATTCGAACCCGCGACCTCCGGCTTGCAAAGCCGGCGCTCTAGCCAACTGAGCTATGGCCCCTCGATGGCGGTCCGATTGTAGGTCCGCCGCGCGCGGCGAGGCCGGAATTCAGTCGTCGTCGAAGTCGAAGTCGCGCGGGGAGCCCTGCTCGAACCAGAGCCGCTCGCCCTCGGGCGCGTC
>CAZARJ010000143.1:0-5169 GCA_964487515.1 uncultured Conexibacteraceae bacterium
TGAAGTGCTTGTAGAAGGTCGCCTTCGAGACGCCGGCGAGCGCGACCAGCTCGGAAACGGTCACGGCCCGGTAGCCGTTCCGCGCGACCGCCTCCGCCATCGCCCCCTGCAGCCGTGCGCGCTGGTGCGCGGCGACCCGCTCGGGGTCGAGCCGCTGCCCACCCTCGAGCATTCGGAAAAGCGGCGCCGGGGACCTCGAGGAGGGGGAGCGACGCGCCATCGGATCGCCAACGATAGAGGCAGCTCTTCCCGCTTGATCGCGCGGTTTGCGGGCGACCGGTTCCGTTCGAACGAGGTACGCCAGATGACATACGGAAACGCGATCGGACGCCGACGACGAGCAGGCTCGCGCGAAACGTTCAGGCGCCTTGACCGGTTGCGGGGTGCCGCCCTCTCAGGCTCCAGCGCGACACGTACCAGAAGTGACGTTGGAGTACCCCCCTTGACATTGAGAAACCCAGTTGGTTATTGTGCCCGCCGGGCCTACCGAATGGGTGGGCGGAGATCGAATGGGAGGAGCCTTCGAGGTGAGGAAGAGCACGCTGAGTTTCAACGTGGCAACCGGGTCGCATCCTGACGCTCGCGCAATCGGAGCAGCCGCCGCCGCGGGCCGCACAGCCGCCGCGATGGTGGTCTTGCTCGCTGTTGCCCTGTTCTTCCTGATCGCCTTCGCCGGGCCTGCCGACGCGAAGCCGACGCACAAGCACGACGCCTCCGTTGACGGCTCCGACACCCCGGCCGGCTCCTTCGCCGATCCGGGCGCGATGGACGTCGATCAGGGCAACGACCTCCTTTACGTGCTCGATCCGGGCAATGACACCGTGCTCAAGTACGACATCTCCGACCCTGACAGCCCCGAGCTCCAGAACTTCTCCGCCCTCAGCTCGCCGGCGATCACCGAGTACGACGACGACGGTGGGACCGCCCCGCTCGTCCTCGGCGCCGACTCCGACATCGCCGTCGACTCCTCCGATGGCCCCAACGCCGGCATGATCTACGTCGCCACCGGCCCCAGCAGCTCGTCCGCGACCGACGGCAAGGTGCTCGCCTTCGATCCCTCGGGTGAGTTCGCCTACGAGCTGCTCCTCGACGACGATCCCATCAACTCGACCGCCATCGACGTGGTCGACTCCGGCGATGCCGCGGGCGAGATCTACCTGTACTACGCGGCCGCATTCACGTACTCCGGCCCGAACGTCCTGCACTGGATCCCGCAGGAGGGAGGCTCGCCCTCGCTCGACGAGGAGACCAGCTTCAAGACCGCCGGCTTCTCGTTTGGGGCCCAGCGCCTTGCCGTTGGCGACGGGGGGCAGACGATCTACGGCCCTCCGAATGTGACCGCTTACACGCCGGACGGCGCCGCAGGCACCAAGATCGGCGGCAATGCCGGTCCCGCGTCCTACGCCACCGGACCCAACGGCCACGTCTACATGGCCGGCTCAAGCGGCATCTTCGGCGGGGTTCAGCCCTCGGCGGTGAACGAGTACTCCGGCGCGACCGATGACGATCCCGGCGTCCTGCTCGACACCTTCGGGGCCGATGCGACGGGCATCGCGATACACGCTGCCTCGAACACGGTCTATACGGCGGACACGGTCGCGCACGAGCTGGACGTCTACGGCCCCGGAGAGACGCCCGATGTAACCGTCGGCGACGCAGATTTCGAGTCCCTTTCCTCCGCCACCCTCAACGGCACCGTGAATCCGCTCGGCGCCCCGGTCACCTCCTGCGAGTTCCAGTACGGGACGACGACCAACTACGGCCAGACCGCCACCTGCGATCCGAGCAACCTGGGCAGCGGCGACGAGCCGGTGGACGTCACCGGGCACGCGATTGGTCTCAGTGAGGGGACGCTTTACCACTACCGCATCGTCGTCACCAACGCCGACGGGCAAAACCAGAGCGCCGACCAGACCTACTTCGCGCCCCGCCTGCCGGAGGCGACGACGGGCGAGGCCGGCCCGACCGGCGCCCGCAGCGGCAGCGCCCTGCTCGGCGGCACCGTGGATGCCAACGGTACCCCGACCGAGTGGTGGATCGAGTACGGCACCGAGTCCGACCTCTCCGACGCGCAGAGCTCACCCGCGAGCCAGGATCTCGATGCGGGCGACGGCTCCGACCCGATCGAGGTCACCCACCAGGTCAAGGGCCTCGAGCCGGAGACGACCTACTACTTCCGCGTCGTCGCGGCGACCGCGGCGGGCAGCGCCGAGGGGCAGATCCGCAGCTTCGAGATGCCGGCCGCTCCCGCTCCCGACCCGAGCGAGTGCGACAACGCGGAGTTCCGCCGCAGCGGCACTCCGAGCGCCGCGCTGCCGAACTGCCGCGCCTATGAGCGCGTCTCGCCGGCGGAGACCGGCGGCGGGTCGGTGGTCAGCGCCTACGACCTCGCGCGCCCGGACGGCGACGCGGTCACCTATGCCGCCGAGACCGGTTTCGGCGATCAGCAGAGCCTCGGCCTCTCGGGCGCTTACATGGCCAAGCGCAGCGACTCCGAAGGCTGGGTCACATCGGGCATCCAGCCGCCCGCCAAGTGGAGCCAGAACGCGAGCGGGATCGCCGGATGGCTGCCCCCGGCGATCGCTCCCCAGTTCGACGACGTCTACGGCTCATTCACCGACATCAGCGTTCCGGGCGCGGGGACGTCGGGCAGCACCCTCGTGCACCGGTCTCCGGACGGCGCCTGGAACACCATCGCGCGGGAAGCCACCAGTCCTCTCGCGCTCCCTGACGGTCAGGTGGTGGCCACCGGCCCGGACGGCGTGGCGGTCACCGATGGACCGACGCCGCCGGAGGACGTGCAGAGCCTTTACGTCTTCAGCCGCGACGGCAGCGCCTCGCATCTCATCTCCCTGGATGAGGCAGGGGATCCGATCGTCGCTGACCGCTCCGCGGCACTTGATTCCTCTGATGACGGTTCCCGCGTCTTCTTTAGCTCTCAAACGTCGCCCGCTCCGATGGAGGTCTGGGTGCGGATCGACGACGGGTCGACCAAGCACGTGACCGAATCGGAGATCGGACCGCCGACGGGCTCGGGCAGCAACTCCTGGGAAGGGGCAACCCCCGACGGCAAGTTCGCCTACTTCATCAGCAACTACCGGCTGACGGCCGATTCGACGGCTACTCCGACGGCTGACGGCCGGGAGCTCTACCGCTACGATGTCGACAGCGGCGATCTCGTCGATCTGACGACGACCACCGATCCGGCCGGAACCGGCATGAAGGGCGCGCTCGGGTTCTCCGATGACGGCAGCGTCGCCTACTTCGAGGCGACCGGAAACCTGACCCCCGGGGCGAGCGGCACCGGTTCGAAGATCTACCGCGTCCAAGCCGACCCCGAGCAGCCGAACGAGGCGCCGGAGGTCACGCTGGTCCAAGACGAGATCGCCCTCCCGAGCCCCAGCAACGTGACGGGCCTGGTAGGCGCGTACAACTACGGATTCGCCCCGCTGAAGCAAGCGGAGGTGAGCGCGGACGGGCGCTACGTCCTGTTCGCCTCGAATAGCCGCTACGACGTCTTCGATCCGCAGGGGATGCGGGAGTACTACCGCTTCGACTCTGATACGGGTCGCGTCGACTGCGTCTCGTGCAGCATCGCGGGCCTGGCCCCCGCCGGCCACGCCGCGCTGATTCAGAGCGACAGCTACCGAGGCAGTCCGCGCACGGGGCTTCAGTTCGGCCCCCGTCCCCGGCTCACCCCGGAGGGCAAGGTCGTCTTCGCCACCCCCGACCCGCTCGTGTCGCGCGACACCAACAACGACTACGACGTCTACATCTGGGACGGCGAGCCGCGCCTGATATCCAGCGGCACGGCGATCTCCGGTGCCTGGCCGACGGCGATGACGCAGGACGGAAGCAGCATCTTCTTCATCAGCCGCGGCCGGCTGGTGGGGGCAGATACCGACAACAAGGTCGACCTCTACGTCGCCCGGGTAGACGGCGGCCTGGAGTCCCAGCAGTACGCGCCCGTCGAGGAGCCGCCCTGCCAGGGCCCGGCCTGCCGTGACGAGGAGCCGCCGCCTCCGGAGACGGACACTCCCGGCACGGAGCAGGGCGGAACGCCCGGCTCCGCTCCGCGCTGCAAGGCCGCCAAGCGCAAGCTCAACCGGGCCGAGCGGCGCGCTGATCGCGCGCAGAGCAAAGCGCTGCGCAAGCAGCGGCAGGTCCGCAAGCTGCGACACAGGGCGAAGCGCGCCCACGGCAAGCGGGCGCAGAGGCTGCGCAAGCGGGCGAAGGCCGCCCGCCGGCAGGTTCGCAAGCTCGATCGCCGCGCGGCGAAGGCCGAGCAGCGCAGCGAGCGCGCCGCCAGGCGAGCTAGCCGCTGCGTCAACGGGGGTGCCAAGTGAGGCGCCCGGCCGAAGACCGCAGCACGCACGCGATGAGTAGCGAGAAGGGCAGGAGCGAGAAGATGCGCACCGAGACGACGAGCAAGACGAGGACGAGAGGCCGCGGGCGCGCCCGTAGGCTGCTGGCCCTGATCGTGAGCGCCGCCGCGGTGGCACTGCTCGGCCCGGCGCTGATCGCGCCGGCCACCGGGCTCGCCGACGAGGGCGACGAGCACTACATGCTGGAGCAGTGGGATGCCGGCGTCTGGGACCGGGCGGACAACTTCGTCACCCAGGCGGGCGCGCACCCCGACATCGCCAACACCTACTTCCTGCTCCAGCGGACGAACGTCAACCCGGCCTTGCCTGAAAGTGGCGTCCCCGTTGTTACCCTGCGGACCGTCGAGATCGACCTCCCGGCCGGGCTCGTCGTCAACCCGCAGGCCACCGAGCACTGCACCCGCGCGCAGCTGTGGGAGCACGCGTGCCCGCCCGCAAGCCAAGTTGGCAGTGTGCGCCTGCCATTCCTTGCCGGTACCAACAACTACGTCTACAACATGGTTCCGCGGAGGGGGCTGCCGGCGGAGTTCGCGTTCGTGCCCGCGGAGAACGGCTCCGGGGGAGGCGGCTCGACAGGGGCGGTCTACCTCGAGGGCCACGTCCACTCGGACGGCCGGATCACGATGCGGATCCCGAACAACTCGGCCGCGGTCTCGATCCCGTTCAGTGACTTCAACTTCTTCGGCATCCCCGCTGACCCGGCGAACAACACGGGCGCCAACGGCGCCCTGAAGGCGCTGGTCACCAACCCGACCTCCTGCACCGGTCCGGTGGAGACGATCAT
>CAZARJ010000144.1:0-5140 GCA_964487515.1 uncultured Conexibacteraceae bacterium
TGATGGGCGCCCTGCGGACCTCGATGGCGACCTGCGGCTACGAGGACATCCCCTCCTTCCACCGCGCCGAGGTGATGGTCGCGCCGGCGCTGCAGACCGAGGGCAAGCAGCTGCAGCGCAGCCAGGCGGTGGGAATGGGCTCCAACGGCAAGTCGGGCGTCGCCGCCGGCGTCGCGGTCTCCGACGACTAGGCACGGGGCCGGCGCCGGTGAGCCGCGGGCGATGAGCGAACCACTCCCAGCGTCCGCGGCGGCCGCGGTCGTGGCCGAGTCGCCGGCCGGCGGAGAGGGGGCGGTGATCGAGGAGGTCGAGCGCGAGGAGGTCCTCGTCCTCGACTTCGGCGGCCAGTACTCGCAGCTGATCGCGCGGCGCCTGCGCGAGTGCGGCGTCTACGCGGAGATGCTCCCGCACGACGCCGATCTCGGGCTGATCCGCGAGCGCGCCCCGCGCGCCCTCGTCCTCTCGGGCGGGCCCGCATCGGTCCACGATCCGGGCGCCCCGGGGCTGCGGCGCGAGCTGCTCGAGCTCGGGATCCCGGTGCTCGGCATTTGCTATGGGATGCAGGTGATGGTGCAGGAGCTCGGCGGCCGGGTGGAGGCGGCCGAGCGGGGGGAGTTCGGGCGCACCGAGCTGGAGCTGACGGAGGACGGGGGGCGGCTGATGGCCGGGCTCCCCGGCGAGCAGCAGTGCTGGATGAGCCACCGCGACTGCGTCTACGAGCCGCCGGCCGGCTTCCGCGCTCTGGCCTCGAGCCCGGGCTCGCCGGTGGCGGCCGTCGAGAGCACCGAGCGCGGCCTGTACGGGATCCAGTTCCACCCCGAGGTCGTTCACACGCCCCACGGCCAGCTGATCCTGGAGCGCTTTCTGCGCGAGATCGCCGGCTGCGGGGAGCGCTGGACCGCCGCCTCGGTGATCGACGAGCAGGTCGAGCGGATCCGCGGGCAGGTGGGGGAGGGAGGGGTGATCTGCGGCCTCTCGGGCGGCGTCGACTCGGCCACCGCCGCGGCCCTCGTGCACCGGGCGGTAGGCGACCAGCTCACCTGCGTGTTCGTCGACCACGGGCTGCTCCGCAAGGGCGAGGCGGAGCAGGTGGTGGAGGCCTTCCGCGAGGGGCTGGGCATCAGGCTGATCCACGTCGACGCGCGCGAGCGCTTCCTGAAGCGGCTCGCCGGGGTCGACGATCCGGAGCGCAAGCGCAAGATCATCGGCGAGACGTTCATCCGCGTCTTCGAGGAGGAGGCGCGGCGCCTGCCCGGGGTCAGCCACCTGGTCCAGGGGACGCTCTACTCGGACGTGATCGAATCCGGCGGCGACGGCACGGGCACGGCGACGATCAAGTCCCACCACAACGTCGGCGGCCTGCCCGACGACCTCGAGCTCGACCTCGTCGAGCCCCTGCGGATGCTGTTCAAGGACGAGGTGCGCGCGGTCGCCTCCGAGCTGGGCCTATCCGACCGCATGGTCTGGCGGCAGCCCTTCCCGGGGCCCGGCCTCGCGATCCGGGTCGTCGGCGGCGAGGTCAACGAGGAGCGCCTCGAGATCCTCCGCGAGGCGGACGCGATCCTCCAGGAGGAGGTCCGCGCCGCGGGCCTGTACCGGGAGCTGTGGCAGTCCTTCTGCGTCCTGCCCGTCGTCCGCTCGGTCGGCGTCCAGGGCGACGGCCGCACCTACGCCTATCCGATCGTGATCCGCGCCGTGACCTCCGACGACGCGATGACCGCCGACTGGGCCCGGCTGCCCTACGACCTGCTCGAGCGGGCCTCGAACCGGATCATCAACGAGGTCGCCGGCGTCAACCGCGTCGCCCTGGACATCAGCTCGAAGCCCCCCGCCACGATCGAGTGGGAGTAGCGCGGGCGGCCGGGAGCCCGCTCAGCTCTGAAGCGCGACGACCCTGTAGCGCGGGATCGCCACCCGTGCGGGGTGATAACTACTTTAGGAAGTTGTCACCCCTGTCCCCGAGCGGGTTGCGCGCGGGGGCGGGGCTGTCAAGGACCGTGAGGCGGGAGCGGGCTCCGGAACGCGTCTTCGACCCGGACTCCGGGCCGGTTGCGATTTGTGGATCTGCCGCTGCGCGTCTCATCGTCCTGCGAGCTCGTTCGCCCTGGATCTGCTCCTGGGGTTGGGAGTTGACGAAGCGATAACCACCGTAGTCCCCGAGGACCAGTCCGGCTGCCGTTCCGCTCTCCTCCGAGCTGCAGGGATCATAAACAGAAATATCCATAGAGCGCAACCCCGACTTGGGCGAGAAGCTCGAAGACGGCTCCCTTCCTGACCCGAGAGGCGCCTCAGAGGCGAAGACCAAGCCGTTCATCGGCCTGGCGCTGAAGCCGCTGGTGGCGGTGGCCCGGTGCGCCGGCGTCCCCGCTTCTCGCGGTCGAGGGTCGTGCTGGGCTCGACGTCGCCCGGGGCCGCGAGCACCGCACGTCGAGTCGTCCCGGCATTCCCGGCATCGCTTCGAGCCTCGCGGTGCCGGTGCCGGGGCGGGCAGCTTTCGGCCCGGGCGCCAGAGCTGGACAACGTCGAAAACAGATGGTTTACAGAGCCGGAAACCCAAGGGTCTGGGCATTTCTCTACGCATGGTCCCGCATGGTTGATCCGGCTTTGAGGTGGATGGTGAGGGACGCAATCAAGCGGTGGTGCTAGGGGTGACAACTTCCTAAAGAAGTTTGCCCCGGCGACGGGACCCGGTGCGCCACAGAACGGTGTAGCCCGTGCCCTGTCAAGCGCCGCACGGCGCTCACCGGGACGCGCTTCGAGCTCCTTCCAGTCCCCGGGGGCCACAGGCCCGCCCGCAATCGATCCACGACCCAGAAAGGCATCCCGGTGAAGCACACCCCCCGCCGTCTGACCTCGTCCATCCGCGTCGCCCTGCTCGCGGCCGCGGCGGCGCTGCTGGCGCTGGCGCTGCCAGCCGCAGCCACCGCGCTGCCGAGCGACCGCGCTTACGAGATGGTTTCTCCTCCTGACAAGAACGACGGCGAGGTCGGAGCCGGGAACTTCCGCGGCGCGTTCCGGGCTGCCGCCGATGGCGCCTGGATCGCCTACTCGTCGGTGGGTGGCTGGGGCGACACCCTGGCAAACGGAATCGCGGCCGGGTACCTCGGCACCCGCGGCGAGAGCGGGTGGAGCAGCCACGGCGTGATGCTCCCGCTGGGTCCCCCGATGAGCCTTGGCGGTGGCGGCCCCACGCTCATCTCCAGGGACGGGACGGCCGCTCTCGTCACGACCAACCGGGATCCGGACACCGGCGAGGACGTCGGGTCCGGCTTGAACGCGCCCACGTACATCGTGGACACGGGGTCGCTGGAGGCGGAGCCGTTCCTGGGCACCGACGTCGACGGGGACATCGTCTTCGGCCCATCGTCTGACGCGGTCGGTGGCAACGCGGACCTGAGCAAGACGTTCTTCAGCGCGAACGGCGGGCTGACGGCGGATGCGCCGCCGTCTGGCCAGCAGCTCTACCGCCGGGTCAACGGCGAGATCACCTACGCCGGCTATGACCCGACTGGGGCGCCCGCCACGAGTCGCCTCGCACGAGGCGGCGTCGGCTATGAGGCCGAGCGGCCGGTGAGCGCGGACGGGAACATCGTGCTGTTCACCGGCGGCTCCAACTTCGCCCTCTATCGCCGTGACTACACGAACACGGACTCCCCGCAGACCGAGCTCGTCAACGCCTCCGAGAACTCGACCGAGGTGGTGCCCGAAGGGCAGGCGCAGCTCGGTGGCGCGAGCGCCGACGGCTCGATCGTCTACTTCCTCAGCGACCAGAAGCTCGTCGACGCGGACACCGATACGCAGCGGGATCTCTACCGGTGGGATGCCTCCGAGCCGGACGGCTCGCGGCTGACCCTGGTCTCCGTCGACGGCGAGGCGGGCGACGCGGACGGCAGGGTGACCGACGTCTACCGGACCAGCTCTGACGGTGAGCGCGTGATCTTCGCCTCGCCGAGCCAGCTCGTCGCGGGAGCCCCGACGGACGCGGGCTCGAAGCTCTACGTCTGGGACGCCACCGATGGCCTGCGCTACATCGGCCTCACAGGCGGGAGAGCGGACGTCGTGATCTCCGAGAACGGGGACTACATCGGGATCCTGACCGGCGGGGATCTGACCGGAGACAACGACACCGTCTTCGCGCAGGTCTATCTCCACGATTACGTGGACGACGAGACAAGCTGCGTCTCGTGCCGCCCCGGCGCGGAGGTGAACTCGGCGGAGGCGATGTGGCGTCAGCGCGTCAACCTGGTCTTCTTCTCGCCCGGCGACATTCCGCTGCGCAACGTCTCCAACGACGGCGACGTCTTCTTCGAGACGACCGAGGGGCTGCTGCCCAACGACACCAACAACAAGTACGACGTCTACGCGTGGAAGGACGGCGTGCTCGACATGCTGAGCACCGGGCGCAGCGGCGACGATTCCTTCTTCGCCGATGCGGACGCCAGTGGCGACAACGCCTTCTTCTACACCCGCGAGCAGCTCTCAGGCTGGGATGTGGACAACCGCAGGGACCTCTACGACGCCCGGGTGGGAGGCGGGCTCCCCGAGCCGCCCACGCCCACGCCGCCGTGCACGGGCGACGACTGCCAGGGCGACGTCTCCGGCGACCCCGGCTACGAGAGCCCCGGCACCTCGACCTACGAGGGCGAGGGCAACAAGCCCGCCAAGGCCGGCCGCTGCCAGAAGGCCGAGCGCCGCAGCAACCGCCTCGAGCGCCGCGCCAAGCAGCTGAAGCGCAAGGCCAACCGCGCCCGCAGCAACAAGCGGACGCGGCGGCTCAACCGGCGCGCCAAGCGGGTCAGCAAGAAGGCCCGCAAGGCGAGCAGGCGAGCGACCCGCTGCAACCGGAGGGCGCAGTCGTGAGTCGCCTCAGCGAAGCGATTCGTAGCGCCAGCAACTCGATGACCAACAGGGAGAGCAACGAGACCATGCAGACCGAGACCACCAACGCAGCCGGCCTCCTCGCCGCTTCGCCGCTGAGCAGAGGCTCCAGCAACTGGCTCTGGGCCCTCGTAGGCCTGATCGCGGCCGCCTGCCTGGCGCTCGCGATCGCGGCGCCGAGCAAGGCTCAGGCCTTCGACGTCGTCGACTTCAGCGCCGACGCCTTCGACGCCGCCGGTGAGATCGAGACGCAGGCCGGCGC
>CAZARJ010000145.1:0-5122 GCA_964487515.1 uncultured Conexibacteraceae bacterium
CAGCAGCGGGCCCTCGCGGTCGGCGATCGCGCCGTCCGCCAGGCGGACCCGGCAGCGCGCCCCCGGCCCGGCGCAGGCCTCGATCCCGTACGGCTCCTCGCGGCCCGCGCCCGGCAGCTCGGCCCGGGCCAGCGCCGGCTCGTCGGCGTCGAAGATCGCGTGGCCGGCGGCGTCCTGGTGGGCGAAGACGCGCAGCTTCGCCTCCAGATAGGCGCCCAGGCTGCCGTGGCGGTCGAGGTGGTCGGGGCTGAAGTTGAGCAGCACGGCGACCTCGGGAGCGAAGCTCAGCGTGTCCTCGAGCTGGAAGGAGGAGCACTCGCAGACGACCGTCGCCGCCGGATCCAGCTCCCCGGCCATGCCGCTCAGCGGCGTACCCACGTTCCCGGCCACCGCGACCGGCTCGCCCGCCGCGCGGGCGACGTGGCCGAGCCACTCGCAGACGGTCGTCTTGCCGTTCGTGCCGGTCACGGCCACGAACCGGTTCGGCAGCAGCCGCCAGCCCAGCTCGAGCTCGCCGAGGACCGGCATGCCGGCCGCGCGGGCCGCCTCGATCACGGGGGCGGAGCGCGGTACGCCGGGGCTCTTGACGACCGCGCTCACGCGCTTGAGCAGCTCGATGCCGTCGCCATCCAGCTCCACTTCGACGCCCAGCCCGGCAAGCCTTCCGGCCCCCTCGGGGGCGCCGGCGTCGGTCCCGTAGACGCGCTCGCCCCGGTCCCGGAGCGCCCGCGCCGCCGCCCGCCCTGAGCGGGCCAGCCCGACGACCAGGAACGGCCCGGCGGGCAGCGGCGGGCGCGGCACGGCGGGGTGATGCTCGAAAGCGCCGGACATGCTCCCTGAAGCTTCGCGGCCGGGCCGGTCGCTCCCCCGAGCGCGGCTCGCGGGCGTCAGCCGAGCGAGTTCTGAAACAGCGTGTAGCCGATCCCGGCCAGGACGGCGGCCACGATCCAGAAGCGGAGCATGATCTTCGTCTCCGACCAGCCCAGCATCTCGAAGTGGTGATGCACGGGGGCCATCAGGAAGACGCGGCGCCGCAGGCTCTTGAAGGTCGCGACCTGGATCGCCACCGAGAGCGCCTCGATGACGAAGATCCCCCCGAGGATGATCAGTAGGACCTCCGTCTGGGTGATCACCGCCAGCCCGCCGATCGCCCCGCCGAGCCCGAGCGAGCCCGTGTCGCCCATGAAGATCGAGGCCGGGAAGGCGTTGAACCAGAGAAAGCCGACCGAGGCGCCGACCAGGCACGAGGAGAGCAGCGCCAGATCGTCCTGGCCGGTGGTGATCGTGATCGCCAGGTAGGCGAGGAAGATGATCGCGCAGGTGCCCGCCGCGAGTCCGTCCAGGCCGTCGGTCAGGTTGACCCCGTTGGTCGCCCCGCCGAGGACGAGGAAGGTGACGATCACGCTCAGCACCGGGCCGAGGTAGATGTCGAGGTCGAAGACGCGGAACTGGAGCCGCGGGTCGAGTCCGATCTCCTGGAAGGCGACCCACCAGAGGACGACCGCGAGCGCGATCTGGATCGCGATCTTCCAGCGCGCCGAGAGCCCCAGCGAGCGGCGCTTGACGATCTTCACGTAGTCGTCGGCGAAGCCCAGGGCCGCGCAGCCGAGCGCGACCCCGAAGACCGCGAGGCTCTCCGTATCGCGGTCGGAGAGGACCAGGTAGGGGACCGAGATCGCGAGGAAGATCGTCAGCCCGCCCATCGTCGGCGTGCCGGCCTTCGCGTGATGCCCCTCGGGGCCCTCCTCGCGGATCTGCTGGCCGAACTCCCGCTCCCGGAGCTTCTCGATGAACTTCGGCCCGAGGAAGATCGTGATCAGCATCGCGGCCATGCCCGCGATCAGGATCTCGCCGCGGTCGATCGGCACCCCGAGCGGCTCCCCCGCCTGCGCGAGCGCGATCACGCGGCGGCCTCCCCGAGCCGGTCGCGGAGCGCGTCGGTGAGCCGCTCCATCGCGATCGCGCGCGAGCCCTTGACCAGGGCCACGTCGCCGGGCCGGAGCTCGCCGGCGAGCTCCTCGGCGGCCGCCTCCGGGTCGGCGAACCACCGGTCCGGCGCGTAGTCGCGGGCCAGCTCGCCGATCCCGACCAGCTCGTCGATGCCGAGCTCACGGGCGAAGGCGCCGATCTCGGCGTGAAAGCGCGGGCCGCCAGGGCCGAGCTCGGCCATGCCACCGAGCAGCGCCAGCCGCCGCCCCCCGGCGGGCGCCGATCTCAGGTTGGCGAGCGCCGCGCGCATCGAGACCGGATTGGCGTTGTAGGAGTCGTTGAGGATCAGGGCCCCGCCCCGCAGCGCGACGCGCTCGCCGCGCAGGCTCGAGAAGGCGATCGCCCCGGACCGGGCCGCCAGCTCCTCGGGCGGGACGCCGAGCGCGACCCCAATGGCGACCGCGCAGAGGGCGTTGGTGAGGTTGTAGTCCTCCTCGAAGGGGAGCTCGAAGCGCGCCTCCCCGCCCGGGGTCTCGATCAGCGCCACGGTCCGGCCGGGAGCGCGCTCGGCGCTGCGGGCGCGGACGTCGCCGCCGGGGCCGAAGCTCACGGTGCGGCCGGCGGCGGGCAGGTGCGCGGCGAGCGGGCCCGGATCGGCGGGCAGCACCGCCGTGCCCCCCGGCGACAGGCCGGCGACGATCTCCGCCTTCGCGGCGGCGATCGCGTCGAGCGAGCCAAGCAGCTCGAGATGCACGGGCCCGACGTTGGTGATCGCGGCCACGTCGGGGAGCGCGATCGCGGCGAGCTCGGCGATCTGGCCGGGGCCGCGCATCGCCATCTCCATGACCAGCACGTCGGTCTCCGGCGGCGCCGCGAGCAGGGCCAGCGGCATGCCGATCTCGGTGTTGTGATTCGCCGGGCTGGCGTGCACGCGGCCGGGCAGCAGGGCCCGGCAGATGTCCTTGACGGAGGTCTTGCCGGTCGAGCCGGTGATCCCGACCAGCGGGCAGCCGATCCGCTCCCGCCAGGCGCGCGCGAGGCCCTGCAGGCCGGCCAGCGGGTCGGCGGCCCCGAGCACCCAGCCGCCCCCGGCGCCGCCCGCGACGGCGGCGGCCCGGCCCTCCTCGACGAGCACCCCCCAGGCGCCGGCCGCGAGCGCGTCGGGCGCGAAGTCGGCTCCGTCGGCGCGCTCCCCGGGAAGGCCGACGAACAGGTCGCCCGGCTCTACCAGCCGCGAGTCGACCACCGCGCGCCCCGGGCGGCCGCCCGCACCCCGAGCGAGGATCTCGGCCCCCGCAGCGCTCGCGATCCGCTCGGGATCGAGCTCGATCACGACCCGGCTTGCCCCCCGCGGGAGGTCTCGCCGGAGAGACGGCGCTCGATCGCCTCACGCGCCACCTCGCGATCGTCGAAGGGGACCGTGTGGCCGCCCGCCAGCTCCTGGCCCTGCTCGTGGCCCTTGCCGGCGATCACGAGCAGATCCCCGGGCTCCGCCGCGGCGACGCCGGCCGCGATCGCCTCCCGCCGGTCCGGCTCCACCCGTACCCCGTCGCCGGACCCGTGATCGATGCCCTCGAGGATGCCGGCGATGATCGCATCCGGGTCCTCGTTGCGGGGGTTGTCCGAGGTGACGATCGTCAGGTCGGAGGCGCTGGCGGCGGCCGCCCCCATCAGCGGGCGCTTGTGGGGATCGCGGTCGCCGCCGCATCCGAAGACGGAGATCAGCCGCCCGTCGGTCAGCTTCCGGCCCGCCGCGAGGACGTTGTCGAGGGAGTCGGGGGTGTGCGCGTAGTCGACCAGGACGGCGAAGTCCTGGCCCGCGTCGACGGGCTCCATCCGCCCGGGCACGGGCTCGGCGCCGGCGAGGGCCTCGACCGCGGCGGCGGGGTCGATCCCGAGCGCCAGCGCAGCGCCGAGCGCGGCGAGCGCGTTGTCGACGTTGAAGTGGCCGGCGAGCGGCAGCCGGACCTCACGCGGGGGGCCGGCCCCGTGCAGCTCGAAGCGGGCGCCGGCGGCATCGAACTCGATCTCGCGCGCGCTCAGGTCGGCGTCGTTGCCGGCGCTCGAGACCCGGGTCAGCCGCGACTTCCCGGTCGCCTCGAGCTCGTCGGCGAGGCGCTCTCCGAAGGTGTCGTCGATGTTGACGACGGCGCAGACGGGGGTCGTCCCCCGCGCCTCGGGGAGGAACAGCTCCCGCTTGGCGCCGAAGTAGTCCTCCATGTCGGCGTGGAAATCGAGGTGATCCTGGGTCAGGTTCGTGAACGCCGCGACGTCGAAGTCGATCGCGGCCGCGCGCCCGAGCACGAGCGCGTGCGAGGAGACCTCCAGCGCGCAGGCCTCGTCGCCGCTCTCGACCATGCGCCGCATCGTGCGCTGGAGGTCGATCGCCTCCGGGGTGGTGCGCTCGACCTCCTCCTCCACCCCGCCGACGACCCGCTTCACCGTCCCGAGCAGGCCGCAGCGGGTGCCCGCGCCCTCGAGGATCGAGCGGACGAGGAAGGTGGTGGTCGTCTTGCCGTTGGTGCCGGTCACCCCGACCATCGCCAGCTCCATGCTGGGATGCCCGAACAGGCGCGCGGCAAGCGGCCCCATCGCGGCCCGCGAGTCGGGGACGACGAACTGTGGAAGATCGACGTCGAGGCGCTCCTCGACGACCAGCGCCACCGCGCCCGCCGCGGCTGCCTGCGCCGCGAATTCGTGCCCGTCGGAGCGCAGGCCCCGCACGCACACGAACAGCATTCCGGGGGACACGGAGCGGCTGTCGAAGCCGATCTCCTCGATCTCGGCGTCGCCGCCCACCAGGCTTCCCGGCAGGCCGGCGCTGAGCTGTTCCAATCTCATCGCTGCCGATTCTAGAAATGCGCGAGGCGGCCGGCTCGCGTGGTCGCCTCCCGGTTTCGCCGCGAGTCCGTTGCGAGGGTCGCAAGTCGCGCTATTTCCCGGCCTGACAGCACCAGCCGGCGACGGCCGGGAACGCCTGCCCCAGCGCCGCCGGCGGCGGGCTGATCAGGGGTTCGGGGAGATGCCGAGATAGGGCAGGGCGAAGGTCGCGATCTCGCCGAAGGCCGGGGCGGCGACGCTGCCCCCGTAGTAGTCGCCGCCGCTCGGGGCATCGACGATCACCGCGGCGAGCAGCTCCGGCTTCTCGGCCGGCGCGAAGCCGATGAACGAGGCCACGTACTGGCTCTCCGAG
>CAZARJ010000146.1:0-5076 GCA_964487515.1 uncultured Conexibacteraceae bacterium
CTGGAGGTGACCGAGGTGGCGGCGCCGGATCTGGCGCCGATCATCCAGAACGGCTTCCCCTTCGATGCCGCCGTGGTGGAGAAGGTGCGCTCCTACTGCGCGCCGCTCAAGGCGGCCGGGGTCGACACCCTGATCCTCGGCTGCACCCACTACCCGCTCGTCGCCCCGATGCTGCAGCGGATCCTGGGCCGGGACGTGCGCCTGGTGAGCGCCGGGCACGCGATCGCCGCCACCGTGCAGCGCCTGCTCGAGCGCGCCGGGCTGCAGGCCGGGCGCCGCGACGGCGCCGAGGGCGAGTACCGGTTTCTCTGCACCGCCGACGTCGAGGGCTTCCGGGAGCTCGGCACGCGCTTTCTGCAGATGCCGCTGGACGCGATCGAGCTCGCCGAGCCCTGAGCAGACGGCCGGGCAGGTCGCGCGGCCAGCGGCGCGGCTACCCTTGATGCGATGAGCCAGACGACCCTGGAGCGCGTGCAGGCCGATACGCGCGCGGCGATGAAGGCCGGCGAGCGGGAGCGCGTCGCCGTCCTCCGCATGCTCGCGAGCGCCCTGCACCAGGACGCCAAGCTCGGCGACGACGACCCCGTAGCCGTCCTGCAGCGCGAGCGCAAGAAGCGCCTCGAGGCGGCGGAGGCCTACGCGAACGCGGGCCGCGCCGAGCAGGAGGCCGGCGAGCGGGCCGAGGCGGAGGTGATCGCCGGCTACCTGCCGGAGCAGATCGGCGACGCGGAGCTCCAGGAGCTCGTCACGCAGGCGATCGAGAGCAGCGGCGCCTCCTCGATCAAGGAGATGGGCAAGGTGATCGGCATCGTCATGCCCCAGGTCAAGGGGCGGGCCGACGGCAAGCGCGTCTCGTCCGCGGTGCGGGAGCGGCTTGGCGCGTAAGCAGCTGACGATCGATAACGACGTCGCCACGGAGCTCGCGGGCTCGGGCGACACGGTCCTGCGGCGGCTCGAGGAGCGCCTCGACTGCGACCTCTTCCTGCGCGGGAACGTGCTCACGCTCGACGGCGAGCCGGACGCCGTGAGCGCCGGGCAGGATCTGATCGAGGAGCTGCTGGAGCTGATCGAGAAGGGCCACGGGATCGCCCCGGGAACCGTCGACGCGGTCGAGGGCGCGGCCGCCGAGGGGATCGAGCCCGCGGAGATGCTGGGCGACGCGATCTGGCGTCACCGGGGCACCCGGATCGCGCCCCGGACGCCGAACCAGAAGCGCTACGTGGACTCGATCCGCGAGCACACCGTCACCTTCGGGATCGGGCCCGCCGGCACCGGCAAGACCTTCCTCGCCGTCGCGATGGCCGTCGCCGCGCTCGAGGGCCGCGACGTGAGCCGCGTGATCCTCACCCGCCCCGCGGTCGAGGCCGGCGAGCGGCTCGGCTTTCTCCCCGGCGACATCCAGGCCAAGGTCGATCCCTACCTGCGCCCGCTCTTCGACGCCCTCTACGACATGCTCGATCCCGATCGCGTCAACGACTACTTCGAGCGCGGGATCATCGAGGTCGCGCCGCTGGCATTCATGCGCGGCCGGGCGCAGCCGCTCGACTCACGGGTGCTCACGCCCTCCGGATTCCGGCCGATCGGGGGGCTCGAGGTCGGGGACCTCGTGATCGGTTCCAACGGGTCGCCTACCCCCGTCTTGGGCGTCTACCCACAGGGAAAGCGCGCCGTCTACAGGCTCGTCGCCCAGGACGGAGCATCGACCCGGTGCTGTGGGGAGCATCTCTGGCGCGTCTTCACCGCAAGCGACCGGCGCCGTGGGAAGCCAGGACGCGTGCTGCAGACGCAGCAGATGATCGGCAATCTCCGCAGCGCGCATCAGCACCGCTACGAGCTTCCGATGCTGGCGGCGCCCGTCGAGCTGCCGGCTCGAGACGTTCCCATGGACCCCTACGCCCTGGGGCTCCTGCTGGGCGACGGCTGTCTGACGACTGCGACGACGCCAACCTTCACCACCACCGACCAGGAGCTTGCGGATGCCCTAGAAGCGGCGCTACCCGGGATCGAGGTCTGGCACAAGAGCGGTGCGGATTACGTCTTGCGGAATATCAACGGGGGACGCGGTGGCGTCATCGTCGCCAATCCGGTTACCAAGATCCTTCGCGAGCTCGACCTCGCGGGAACCCGCTCGAGCTCGAAGTTCATCCCCGAGCTCTACCTGGCGAACGAGCCGAGCGTCCGGCATTCGCTGCTACAAGGCCTGCTCGACTCCGACGGCGGGCCGGTCACCCAGGCCGGCCGGACCTGCCGGATCCAATATACGACCTGCTCGAGCCAGCTGGCCGACGACGTTCTTCAGCTCGTTCGCTCGCTCGGAGGCGTCGCTTACCGGCGGACTCGCCCCGCCGAGGGGCGCGCACCGGGGCTCGCCAATGGCCGCCCGGTCCACCATCGCTCCGACGCCCACGTGATCGAAATCCGGCTCCCGGAGGGCCTCGAGCCCTTCCGCCTCGAGCGAAAGCGAGACCGCTACCACGACCACGGCGGCGGCCGGCCGATGCGCTTCGTCGACGCAATCGAGCCGGACGGCGAGGAGGACACGGTCTGCATCCAGGTTGCGGCGGAAGACTCGCTCTACGTGACCGACGATTTCCTCGTCACCCACAACACCTTGAATGACTCCTTCGTGATCCTCGACGAGGCGCAGAACACGAGCCCCGAGCAGATGAAGATGTTCCTGACCCGGCTCGGCTTCGGCTCGAAGATCGTCGTCACCGGCGACATCACCCAGATCGACCTGCCGGCCAACCAGCGCTCCGGCCTGGTCGTGGTGGGCGAGATCCTGGCCGCGGTGCGCGACATCGCCTTCATCCGCTTCGGCGGCTCCGACGTCGTCCGGCACGAGCTCGTGCAGCGCATCGTCGCCGCCTACGGGGAGCACGCCGAGCGCCACGGGACCTCGCGGGGCGGGCGCCGCGGCCGGGAGGGACCACAAGAGCGGGAGGCGGCGGGCGAATCCGACCCGAGTGGGAACGGGGCGGGCGAGGCGCAGGGCGCGGACGGCCCCCCTTGAGCGTCGACCTCGGCGACGTGCCCGAGGCCTTGCGCGAGGCGGTGGGCGCGGCGCTGGCGGCGGCCGGCGTCGCCGACGGCCACCTGGCGGTCGAGCTGGTCGGCGAGGAGCGGATCCAGGAGCTGAACGGCGCCCACCGCGGCCGCGACCGGCCGACGGACGTGCTCTCGTTCCCGATCGACGGGCCCGGGCCGAGCGCCGGCCCGCGCGAGCTCGGCGACGTCGTGATCTGCCCCGCCCACACGGCGGATCTGGCGGAGGCGGCCGTGCACGGCGTCCTGCACCTCTGCGGCTACGACCACGAGCGCGACGGGGGCGAGATGCTGGCCCTGCAGGAGCGCGTGCTGGCGGGGCTGCGATGAGCGCCGCGCCGGTCCGGGCCGGGTTCGTCGGGCTCGCGGGGCGGCCCAACGTCGGCAAGTCGACGCTCGTCAACGCGCTCGTCGGCAGCAAGGTCGCGATCGTCTCCGACCGCCCGCAGACGACGCGGCGGGCGATCCGCGGCGTGGCGACCGCGCCCGACGGCTCCTCGCAGCTGATCCTCGTCGATCTGCCCGGGGTGCAGAAGCCGCGCGACGTGCTCACCGAGCGCATGCAGGCGCGCGTCGAGCGCGAGCTGGCGGACGCGGACGCCGTCCTGCTGGTGCTGAACGGCGAGCAGGGGATCGGCCCCGGGGACCGCTTCATCGCGGGCACGCTGCTCGCCGCCCGGCCGGAGGCGCCCGTGGTCTGCGCGGTCAACAAGGCCGACCGCCTCAAGCACCACGCGCTGGTCCCCGTCCTCGCCGCCGCCGGCGCGCTGGACGTGGTCGACGACGTCTTCCCGATCAGCGCCCGGACGGGCGCCGGGATCGACGAGCTGCGCGCCCGGCTCGCCGAGCTGATGCCCGAGGGCCCGCTGCTCTACCCGCCGGACGAGCTCAGCGACCAGCCGAGCGAGGTCCACCTGGCCGAGCTGATCCGCGAGCAGGTCCTGCGCCGCACGCGCGAGGAGATCCCGCACGCGGCGGAGGTCGAGGTCGCCGCGATCGAGCGCCGCCCCGACGGCCTGGTCACGATCAGCGCCGACGTCTGGGCCGAGACCGACTCGCAGAAGGCGATCCTGATCGGCCGGCGCGGCCGCATGGTGCGCGAGATCGGCACCGCCGCCCGGCGCGAGCTCGAGCGCGAGCTCGACGCGCCCGTCCACCTCGACCTCCGGATCCGCGTCCGCGCCCGCTGGCGCCGCGACGAATCCCTGCTCGACCGCCTCGGCATCGAGTAGCCGCGCCCGGCAGGCAGCGATCGTTCTCGCCGGGGCGGGAATCGCTGCCGGGGCGGCAGCGATCTGTGCCCGCCGGGGGCCGGGATCGCTGCCATCTCCCGGCGCGGGCCCCTCAGCCTCCTGGCTGGCCCGGCGGCGGGACGGCGGTGGCCTGCTCGAGGGTCTGGTTGCGGGGCGGTGGATCGTCGACGAGCAGCTCGGGGACGGTGACGGGCTTCAGGTTCCGGCGCTTCAGGCCGCGCAGGATCCTCGGCAGGGCGGCGACGGTCTGGCTGCGGTCGCCCCCGGCGTCGTGCATGAGGATCACGGCGCCGGGCCTGGCGTCCTCGAGGGCGCGGCGGGCGATCTCCCCGGGGCCGGGGTTCAGGTAGTCGTCGGTGTCGGCGCTCCAGAGCACCATCAGCGTCTCGCGGGCGGCGAGCAGCTCGAGCGTGTCCTTGTTGAAGGAGCCGTAGGGCGGGCGGAAGAGGCGCGGCACGGGCAGGCCGGCTTCGCGGAGCGCGTGCTTGACGGCGCGGAGCTGCCCCCGCTGGCCGGCGCGGTCGAGGCTGCCCATGTGCGGGTGATCGAAGCCATGCAGGCCGATCGCGTGGCCCTCGCGCAGGGCGCGGGCGGTCATCGCGGCGAAGTCCGCGAGCATGTTCCCGGAGAGGAAGAAGGTCGCCCTGGCGTCGTGGCGGCGCAGGACGTCGAGGATCTGGCCAGTGTAGGGGCCGGGACCGTCGTCGAAGGTGAGCGCCACGACGCGCTCGCGCGGCAGCCCGGCGCGCAGGAACGAGGTGTAGCCGAGCACGTCGTC
>CAZARJ010000147.1:0-5053 GCA_964487515.1 uncultured Conexibacteraceae bacterium
AGGCGCTCGAGGAGGCCGGGATCCGCTACGAGGTGCGGGTGATGAGCGCCCACCGGACGCCGGAGCTGGTCAGCGAGTACTGCCGGGCGGCGGCGATGCGCGGCCTGAAGGTGATCATCGCCGGCGCCGGGATGAGCGCCGCGCTGCCCGGCGTCGCGGCGTCGCAGACCGAGCTGCCGGTGATCGGGGTGCCGATCGCGGGCAAGAACCTGGGCGGGATGGACGCCCTGCTGGCGATCGCCCAGATGCCGCCCGGGGTGCCGGTCGCCTGCATGGCCGTCGACGGCGCCAAGAACGCGGGCCTCTTCGCGGCCCGGATCATCCAGCCTTGATCGAGCGCTACACCCGGCCGGAGATCGGCGCCGTGTGGACGCAGCGGCGCAAGATGGAGGGCTGGCTCGAGGTCGAGCTGGCGGTCACCGAGGCGCTGGCGGAGGCCGGGGTCGTGCCCGCCGAGGACGCCCGGGCGTGCCGCGAGCGGGCCGCCTTCGAGGTCGAGGCGGTCGCCGAGCGCGAGCGGGTCACCAACCACGACGTCGCCGCCTTCGTCGACGTCGTCGCCGCCTCGATCGGGCCCGAGGGGCGCTGGATCCACTACGGGCTCACCTCCTCCGACGTGCTCGACACCGCGCTCGCCATGCAGCTGCGCGCCGCCGGGGCGCTGCTCGTCGCCGGCGCGGTCGCCTACCGCGACGCGCTGATCGAGCGCGCCTTCGAGGAGCGCGAGACCGTGTGCGTCGGGCGCACCCACGGCATCCACGCCGAGCCGACCAGCTTCGGCCTCCGCCTGGCCGGGTTCGCCTTCGAGGCCGACCGCAACCTGAAGCGCCTGCGCCGGGCCTTCGCCGCCGCCACGGTGGGCAAGCTCTCCGGGGCGGTCGGCACCTACGCCTCCCTGCCGCCCCGCATCGAGGCGGCGGTGATGGCGCGGCTCGGGCTCGCGGTCGAGGACGCCTCCACGCAGGTCGTCCCCCGCGACCGCCACGCCGACGCGCTCAGCGCGATGGCCCTCGCCGGCGCCGGGCTGGAGCGCTTCGCGACCGAGGTCCGCAACCTCCAGCGCACCGAGGTCCGCGAGGTCGAGGAGCCGTTCGGCAAGGGCCAGAAGGGCTCCTCGGCGATGCCGCACAAGCGCAACCCGATCACCACCGAGCGGATCACCGGCCTGGCACGGGTGCTGCGCGGCTACGCCCAGACCGGGCTCGAGAACGTCGCCCTCTGGCACGAGCGCGACATCTCGCACTCCGGCGCCGAGCGGGTGGTGCTGCCGGACGCCACGATCGCGCTCGACTACATGCAGCACCTGGCGACGAAGGTGGCCTCGGGGATGACCGTCCACGCCGACCGGATGCGCGAGAACCTCGAGCTGACGCACGGCGCGATCTACAGCCAGCGCGCCCTGACCGCGCTCGTCGACGCCGGGCTGACCCGCGACGACGCCTACCGGCTCGTGCAGGAGAACGCGCAGCGGGCCTGGGACGAGCGCACGCCGTTCCGCGAGCTGCTGGCCGCTGCGCTCGCCGACTCCGGCAGCGGGGCAGGGATCGACCTCGACGCCGTCTTCGACCCCACCGCCTACCTCGCCGACGCCGGCGAGGTCTTCAGCCGCCTGAGCGCGCTGCGCGACGACTGAGCGGCCACGCCCCCCGTACCGGGGGTGACGAGATGAGATGCCGTCGGTGCACGATCGTTCCTGCGCCGGCGACCTCGCCCCCGACCGGAGCCGCGGCGGCTCGGCGTTACGGGCCGGCGCGAAAGACGGGAAACGACGGCGGCGCCAAGTCCGGGAAGGGATCGGCCCGGCGATGCTTGCGGACGACGCGGTAGCGGTAGCGGCCGCCGAGCAGCTCGGTCATCGTCTTCAGCTTGAAGCCGCGGCGCTTCAGGTTCTTGATGATCGCCGGCAATGCGGCGACGGTCTGGCTGCGATTGCCGCCGCCGTCGTGCATGAGCACGATCGAGCCCCGGCCGGCAGCGACCGCGCGGCTTACGATCGCCCCCGTGCCGGGCAGGGTCCAGTCACGGGTTTCGATGTTCCAGAGGACGTTGACCATCCCCAGGCTGCGGGCCGCCGCGGCCGTGCCCGAGGGCAGGTAGCCGCCCGGGGGCCGGAACATGCACGGCCGGAAGCCGGTCGCCCTCTCGATCCGGTTGTTGACCGCCTTCAGGTCGGAGCGGCCCGGGCCCATGGAGTGGTGCATCGAGTGGTTCGCGAGCTCGTTGCCGTCGGCGAGGATCTTGCGCTCGAGCGACGCGTGATAGGGGACCTGCTCGCCGATCTGAAAGAAGGTCGCATTGACGTTGAAGCGGCGCAGGATGCGGAGCACGGCGCCGGTATAGGGGCCCGGGCCGTCGTCGAAGGTGAGCGCGACCGACTTGCGCCGCGGCCCGCTGAAGACGGTGCGCTGCCTGAAGCCTCCGCAGCCGACGCGCTGCACCGGATAGATGCGGGAGTGCCCGTTGCCCCGGTCGGGGACCTCGTCGCGGCAGATCGCGGGCCCGGGTCGCTGCGCCGGGCGGCCTCCGCCCGCGCCGCCACCCTTCCCGCCGCGACGGCAGCCCGGGCCGAACCAGCCGCTATGGCCCGAGAAGCCGAGCTTGCCCGGCTTGAGGCCGAGCCTGCCGATCCGCATCCGCAACGCCAGGGAGCGCTTCTCGCGCTTCAGCCTCGCCCGCACCGAGCCGTGAGCACGAACGCCGTGTCGGCTCACCTTCGAGACGCCGACCTCGATCCTGCCTCCCCGGGCGCGCCCTGCCGGGCAGTAGAGCCGGCGGCCGATCGCCCGGTTCGCGAGGCTCACGCAGAGAAACCGCTCGGCGGCGGAGGCCTTGGTGCTCGGATGGGCCTCGAGGCCCCTGATGCGCGGCAGCGGCCTGCGGGTCCGGAAGCGCACCAGGACGCTGCGCTCCTGCTGGGCGACCCTGAGCCTGACGAGGTCGAGCGGGCCGGCCGTAGAGCCGCCGTCGGAGACCCGCTCGGCGCCGGATGCGGCCGGCAACGCCAGCGCCAGCGCGAGGGCGCCGGCCAGAAAGGTCAGGGGCCGCCTCATGGGCGGGGCAGCATAAAGCGCCCCTGACGGCAGGGGCCGCGGAGCGTCAGCCGAGCGAGCCCGTGCGCGGGCTCTCGACGAAGCTCCTCAGCGCCTGCCGGCCGCCGGCCGGCAGCGGCGCTCCGTGCGCGAGCAGCAGGACGTCGAATTCGAGCTCCGACAGGCGGCGGAGCGAGTCCAGCAGCCCCGCCTTGGTGGCCTCGGGATCGTCCATGAAGTTGTCCGGCACGAAGCCCAGGCCCTGCTCGTCGAGGACGACCGAGTCGGCGAGGGCGAGCGCCCCGGGGCCGACGCTGATGTGCAGCGCGCCGTCGTCGGGCGAGAGCGAGCCGACCTCGTGGGCGACGATCCCGTCCATGACCTCCTCGCCCCAGTCGTAGGCGATCGCGTCGGGCGAGCCGGGCCCCTCGAACTCGTGCAGCCCCGGCCGCGGGCAGCGGAGCGCGGCGCCGAAGGCCTCCATCAGCCGCTCGCCGCCGCGCAGGTGATGGCGGCAGGTGAGGATCACCTGCTCGACGCCGCCGAGCTCCGACAGCGCTTCCTCGATGCCCGGCGGGCTGAGCGGATCGATCGCGGCGCGCTGCTCGGTCAGGTAGTAGGAGTGCACGACCGCCCCGTGCTTGGGATGCGGGCCGCTCCAGTGCATGACGCCGGGGATCACCTCGCTGAGCCGGTCCTCGTCGCGCATCTCGCTCATCGCCGCCTCCTCGCCTTCGGTTCGTGGTCGTGCGTCAGGCCCTGCGGGCCGCGCCCGCGCGGTGGGGGTCTCGTCCTTCATCTTCCCGCTGCGCGGGGGTTCATGCGTGCCGGGCCGACGTTCCGGGCGGCCCGCGCGCTAGCCTGCGTCGCCGTGAGCCCGCTCGGCGACATGGAGCTGCACTCGAGCGGGAAGGTGCGGGAGATCTACGCCGACGGCGACGAGCTGATCATGGTCGCCTCGGACCGGATCTCCGCCTACGACGTCGTCCTCCCCGACCCGATCCCCGACAAGGGGCGGGTGCTGACCCAGATGTCGATCTTCTGGTTCGAGACGACCGGCTCGATCGTCCCCAACCACCTCATCTCCGAGGACGTGCCCGGGGAGGTGGCCGGCCGCGCGATCCGGGTCCAGCGCCTGCGCATGTATCCCGTCGAGTGCGTGGTGCGCGGCTATCTGTCGGGCTCGGGCTGGAAGGAGTACCAGCGCTCGGGCGCGGTCTGCGGGATCGAGCTGCCCGCCGGGCTGAGCGAGTCCGAGCGGCTCCCGGAGCCGATCTTCACCCCCGCGACCAAGGCCGAGGTCGGCGAGCACGACGAGAACATCGACTTCGACCGCGCCTGCGAGGTCGTCGGCTCGCGGCCGCTGATGGAGGAGCTGCGGCGGATCTCGATCGCCCTCTACGAGCACGCCCGCGACCACGCCCAGGAGCGCGGGATCATCCTCGCCGACACCAAGTTCGAGCTCGGCGCCTCCCCCTCGGAGGAGATCGTGCTCGGCGACGAGGTGCTCACCCCCGACTCCTCGCGCTTCTGGCCCGCCGACGAGTACGAGCCGGGTCGCTCGCAGGCCTCCTTCGACAAGCAGTACGTGCGCGACTGGCTCGACGATCAGGGCTGGGATCGCTCGCCGCCGGCGCCGAGCCTTCCGGCCGAGGTGATCGAGGGCACCACGGGCCGCTACCGCGAGGCGTACGAGCGGATCACCGGCCGCACCCTCGGCTGAGCCGGGCGCCTGCGCGCCCGGCACGCCGCCGCGACGATGCCCGGCGGCGGAGCGCGGGGACGGGACGCCGCCCGCCGGCGCATCGACGCGCTCCCGCGGCATCTTGCCGGGAGGGCCGCCCGCAGCCGGATACCCTGGCCATATGTTCGAGTTGACGCGGCGAGCTGCACGGCCCCATGTCTGAGGCGATCCTGATCCAGGGCATGCGGCGCTCGGGGACGACGATCCTCTACGACGCGCTGCTCGAGGATCCGGACCTGCGCTGCTTCTACGAGCCGCTGCGCGAGGACACGGAGACCCC
>CAZARJ010000148.1:0-5048 GCA_964487515.1 uncultured Conexibacteraceae bacterium
ACATCGGCTCGTTCAGCGAGGTGATCTCGAACGTGCGGCCGTTCCTCTACACGACGGCGAAGCTCGAGCCGGGCCAGATGTTCTGGCTCGACCTGAGCGCGGCCCACGGCGGCTACTTCATCGACGCGGACCGGACCTACTCGGTCGGTGAGCCGACGGCCGAGCAGCGGCGCCTGCACGACGTGACGCTCGAGATGTACGAGCTGATGCGGGACATGATGCACACGGGCGTGACCGGACACGACGTGTGGCAGGCCGCAGTCGACCACGCCACCGCGGCGGGCTTCGGCGAGAGCTGGAACCTCGTCTACCTCGGGCACACGACCGGGATCTCGACCTCCGTGCGGCCCGTCATCGACCGCGGCGAGGACCGCGAGCTGCGCCGGGGGAGCGTCGTCAACATCGAGCCCGGGATCTACGTGCCCGGCGTCGGCTCGGCGTGCATCGAGAACGCGATGCTGATCGGCGCCGATGGCGCTGAGGCGCTGAACGGCCACCCGATCGGGATCCAGGTGGTGTGAGGCCGCCGTGGAGACGCCCGGAACAACCGTGCTCGAGGCGCGGGGCATCGACAAGGCCTTCGGCCCCACGCAGGCGCTCTCGGGAGCCGGACTGACCCTGCGGGCGGGGGAGGTCCACGTCCTGCTGGGGGAGAACGGGGCCGGCAAGAGCACGCTGATCAAGGTCCTGGTCGCCGCCCACGGGGCCGACGCGGGGCAAGTGAAGCTCGATGGCGAGCCGCTCGAGCTCGACGGGGTGAGCGACGCGGTCGCGCGGGGCGTCGTTCCCGTCTACCAGCAGCTCACCGTGCTCTCGCACCTGACGGTCGCGGAGAACCTCGCCGCCTTCGACATCGCCGCCGGCTCCGGCTGGCGGCGGACGCCGATCGACGAGGAGGCGGTCCGGCGCGGCCTGGAGCTGGTCGGGCTCGACGTCGAGCCCGACGAGATGGTGGGCGAGCTCTCGCTCGCGCAGCGCCAGCTGCTCGAGATCGCGCGCGCCGTCCTGCGTGAGTGCCGCGTGCTGATCCTCGACGAGCCGACCACGAGCCTCAACCGGGCCGAGGTCAACCACCTGTTCGAGGTCATCGGGCGCATCTGCCGGGCCGGCGGCGCGGTGCTGTTCATCTCCCACCGGCTCGCGGAGGTGGCCGAAGTGGCGGACCGGGTCACGGTCCTGCGCAACGGCCGCACGGTGCTCGACGGCGTGGCCGCCGAGAAGGTCTCCCCCGAAGCGATCGTCGCCGCGATGGTCGGCGAGGAGGTCGAGCTGCCGGACCTCGAGCAGGGCGCGCGCGGCGAGCTCGTGCTCGAGCTGACGGCGGCGAGCATCGAGCCCGGCGGCCCCGAGATCGACCTGCGGGTCCACCGGGGCGAGATCGTGGGGCTGGTCGGGCTCGTGGGCTCGGGCGCGCTGCCGCTCGCCGAGGGGGTCGCCGGCCTGCGCCGGATCGGCGGCGCGCTGCGGCTCGCCGGGGAGCCGCTGCCGCTCGGCGACCGCTGCGGGGCGCTGCGGGCCGGCGTGGCGCTGATCCCCGGCGATCGCGACAAGCAGGGCATCTTCGAGACCCTGTCGGTGCTGCAGAACAGCACCGCCTCCGCGCTGCGCGATCTGGCGCGGCGCGCGATCCTGCGCTCCGGCGACGAGCGCGAGCGGCTGGTCCCGCGGCTGCGGGAGCTCTCGGTGCGGCCCGGCGACCCCGACGTCCCGATCACCGAGCTGAGCGGCGGCAACCAGCAGAAGGTGCTGGTCGCCCGCGCGCTGGCGAACGACCAGCGCGAGCTGCTCGTCGCGATCGAGCCGACGCGCGGCGTCGACATCTCCGCCCGCCACGACATCCACCGGGCGATGGTGGAGGCGGCCCGCGACGGGATCGGCATCCTGCTCGCCTCGACGGACCTGGACGAGGTGGTGGGCCTCTGCCATCGCATCCTGGTCATGCGCGGCGACGAGGTGACCGCGGAGCTGACGCCCGACGTCGGCGTCGCGGGGGTGCTGGCGGAGCTCACCGGGGTGGAGGAGGGGGCGCTGCGGTGAGCGCCGTCCCCGCGCCCCGCGGCCGGCCCCTGATCCGGCTCGCGGACCTGCCGCCCGCGGCGACGCTGCTCGTGGCGATGGTGATCGTGCTCGCGATCGCGGCGCCCGGCTTCCTGTCGGTCGACAACGCGCTCAACATCGGGCGCACGGCAGCGATCCTGGCGCTCGCCGCCGCGGCCCAGGCGATCGTGATCATCGTCGGCGGCCTCGACCTCTCGGCGGCCTCGGCGGTCGCGCTGATGAGCGTGATCACCGTGCTCGTCATCGACCTCGGCACGGCGCCCGCGTTCGCCGTGGGGATGCTGTCGGTGGTCGGGGTCGGGGTGCTGAACGGGCTGCTGATCGCGCACTTCTCGATCCCCGCGTTCCTGGTCACCCTGGGCACCTTCACCGGCCTCTACGGGGTCGCGAGCACCCTCGTCGGGGGGATCCCGGTCGAGGCGCCGCCGACCGGCCCTTTCTCGTGGCCGGCCGCCGGCGACATCGGCCCCGTGCCGGTTCCGATCGTCCTCGGCGGGCTCGGCATCGTCGCGCTCTCCTTCCTGCTCCGCAGCACGGTGATCGGGCGCAGCTGGTATCTGATCGGCTCCAACCCGGAGGCCGCGCGGGCGGCCGGCATCAACGTGCGCCGGGTCACCTTCCTCGCCTACGTGATCGGCGCCGTGTTCCTCGCCGTGGCCGGGCTGATCCTCACCTCGCGCGTGCACTCGGGGCAGCCGAACCTGCAGCCGACGCTGGCCTACGAGGCGATCGCCGCCTGCGCGATCGGCGGCCTGTCGCTCGCCGGCGGCTCGGGGCGGGCGAGCGGCGTGCTCGCGGGCGTGCTCATCGTCTCGATCAGCGCCAACGGGCTGCGGCTGCTGAACCTCTCCTCGGACCTGCAGCTGATCGTGATCGGCGTGCTCACGGTCGTCGCCGTGCTCGCCCAGCGGCGGCGTCGCGGCGGCGGTGGGCCACGGCGGTGGACGGGGAGGCGGCGGCGCGCCGGGCCGGAGGCCGGGGACGAGCTGGCGCCGCGCGGGGAGGCGTCGGCGTGAACGTCTCGAGCTTCGCCGCCCGGCACAGCCGCAGCCTCGTCGCGCCGGTCTGCCTGCTGGCCACCGCGGTCGTCTTCGGCGCCTCCCTGCCCAGCTTCCTGGAGGGCACGAACCTGACCAACGTCCTGGGCCAGATGGCTCCGCTCGCGATCGTCGCGCTCGGGCAGATGATGGTCCTGGTCACGCGCGGCTTCGACATCTCGGTCGGGTCGGTCGCGGCCCTCGCCGCCGTCGTCGGCGCGACGACGATCAACGAGCTCGGCACCCTCGGGGTGGTCGCCGCCCCGCTCGCGGGCCTGGCCGCCGGGCTCGTGAACGGCTACCTCGTGGGCGTGCTCGGCGTGCAGCCGATCATCGCCACGATCGGGATGCTCTCGGTCGCGCGCGGGCTGGCCCTCTCGATCAGCGGCGGCCAGGCAGTGGCGATGGACGGAAACCCCCTGCTCGGCTTCGGCTTCGGGGAGCTCGGGCCGCTGCCCTGGCCGTTCGTCGTCGCGATCGGCGCCCTCGCGCTGACGATCTTCGTCACCGGCCGGCTGCGGATCGGCCGCCGCCTCTACATGCTCGGCTCCGACCCGCAGGCGGCGGAGCTGATCGGGGTCGATCGCCGGCGCACGCTGCTGTTCGCCTACGGCGCCAGCGGGCTCGCCGCGGGGATCGCGGGCGCGATCTTCCTGTCGCGCGCCGGCGCCGGGCTGCCGACCGAGGGCTCCGGCCTCGAGCTGGCGGCGATCGCCGCCGCGGTGATCGGCGGCACGAGCCTGACCGGCGGCATCGGGCGCCCCACCTTCGTCGTTCTCGGCGCGCTGTTCATCCAGGCGCTGGGGAACGGCCTCAACCTCGGCGGAACCTCGGCCTTCACCCAGGACATCGTCCTCGGGGCGGTGATCGTCGGGGCCGGAATCACCGACTGGGCGATCCGCCGGATGACGAGTCGGCCAACCAGAGAGAGGAGAGCACCCATGAAGGCAACGGACACGGGGCGGATACGGAGTGATCGAAGATGAACGGAGGAATGAGGAAGATGAGAAGCAGGAAGCCATTCGCGCTTCTGGTGATCCTGGGGCTGCTGGCGGCGCTGACCGTCGGCTGCGGCTCCTCGGACGACGGCGACAGCGGAGGTGACGATGCCGAGTCGCTGACCCTCGGGTTCTCGGTTCCGGACCTGACCGCGGCGTTCTGGGTCTCGACCGCCTACGGGGTCCAGGACGAAGCGGAGAAGCAGGGCGTCGAGCTCAAGACCGTCAGCGCCGGCGGCGACGCCAACGCCGACGAGCAGATCTCGCAGCTGCAGGACTTCGCGCAGCAGGACATCGACGGGCTGCTGATCGGCGCCACCAACGCCGACGCGGTCGGCTCGGCCGTGCAGCAGGTGACCGCGCAGGACATCCCCGTGGTCGACCTGGCGACGATGGGCCCCGACCTCGTGACCTCGAGCGTCGGCGCCGATCACTACGGCATGGGCGAGATCCAGGCGCAGTGCCTGGGCAAGGCGCTGGACGGCAAGGGAACCGTCGGCATGATGGCCGGCCCCGCCGGGCAGAGCTGGGCCGACGACCGCGCCCAGGGCTTCCGCGACACGCTGAAGGAGACGGCGCCCGACATCGAGATCGTGACGCAGTCACGGCTCGCGGACAACCGCAACTCCGCGCTGACCACGATGGAGGACTGGCTGCAGCGCTTCCCGGACCTGGGCGGCGTCTACACGGCCAGCGATGACATCGGCTCCGGCGTGGTCGACGCGATCGACGCGGCCGGCAAGTCCGGCGACATAAAGGTCACGACGTCGAACTTCAGCCCCGCCGCGGACCAGCTGCTGCAGAACGGCAAGGTGGTCTGCGTCTCGGCGCAGAAGATCGTCGAGCAGGGCCGCGAGGCGGTCCGGACGGCGATCGCGGCGGCCAACGGCGAGGAGGTCGAAAAGAGCGTCGTCACCCCCGTCGTGGAGATCACGAAGGACAACATGGACGAGGT
>CAZARJ010000149.1:0-5047 GCA_964487515.1 uncultured Conexibacteraceae bacterium
GCCGGCTGCCGTGCCGGGCGCGGCGCCGGGGCCGGCCCCGCGCTCGCCGTCCGGCTCGCCGAGGGCGGCCACGCGCTCGGCCGTGTCGGCCAGGGCGTGAACCAGGTGCTCGAAGCCGCGGCGCGCCGGGTCGGCATCGCCGAGCCGGGCGGCGATCGCCTCGGACTTGCGCAGCAGCTCGTCGCTGAGCGCGGCGATCCTGGACTGGCGCTCGAACAGCAGCGCGTCGGCGCGGGCGCGGGCGTCGGCGAGCAGCAGATCGGCCTCCGCGCGGGCCGCTTCGCGGCGCGAGGCGACCTCCCGCTCGAGGGCGGCGACGATCGCCCCGACGTGCCGGGAGATCTCCGCCTGCGGATCGCCGCCGGCCGGCTGATCCGGGGGTGTCCCGGGGCCCGCGGGCCCGGCGGGGGCCGCGCCGGTCGGCGGGCGGGGCTGCTGTGGGCTGTCGTGCATCCCTGGGTCGTGCCTGGAGAAGGGCCGGCCAGAGCGTATCCGCAGCGCCCGCGCTCCGGGCCGCACGGCGAGCGGCCCGCGCGGGCACGCCCGCCGCGCCGGGCTGTCGCTAGCCGCTCAGAGGTGGCGCGCGATGACCATCTGCTGGATCTCGTCCGTGCCCTCGCCGATCGTGAGGATCTTGGCGTCGCGGTAGAAGCGGCAGACCGGGTACTCCTCGATGTAGCCGTACCCGCCGTGGATCTGGACCGCCTCCTCGGTGGCCCGCACGGCGAGCCGCCCGGTCTTCAGCTTCGCCTGCGCGGCGGTCAGGGTGAAGGGCCGGCCGTGGTCTTTGAGCAGCGCCGCCTTGTAGGTGAGCAGCCGCGCCGCCTCGATCTCGGTCGCGATGTCGGCGAGCTTCGCCTGGATCGTCTGAAACCGGGCGATCGGCTGCCCGAACGCGTGTCGCTCGCGGGCGTAGGAGAGGGCCTCGTCGAGCGCGCCCTGGGCCAGGCCCAGCCCCATCGCGGCGACCCCGATCCGCCCCCCGTCGAGGATCTCCAGGAACTGCCGGAGGCCGTTCCCGCGCGGCCCGAGCAGGTTCGACTCCGGAACCCGGCAGCCGTCGAAGCTCAGCGGATGGGTGTCGGAGGCGTTCCAGCCCATCTTCCGGTAGGGCTCGCCGATCTCGTAGCCGGGGGTCCCGTTGGGGACGATCAGGTTCGAGATCTCGTTCTCGCCGGTGCGGGCGGTGATCGTCACGCAGGCCGAGATGTCGGTGCCCGAGTTGGTGATGAACTGCTTGGCGCCGTCGATCACCCACTCCCCATCGTCGAGCCGGGCACGGGTGCGGACGTTGCCGGCGTCGGAGCCCGCCTCCGGCTCCGTCAGCCCGAACGCCGCGAGGCGGCGGCCGGAGCAGAGCCCGGGGAGCCACTCCTCCTTCTGCTCCGCGCTGCCCCAGAGGTGGATCGGCATCGTCCCGAGCGAGGTGTGGGCGGCCATCGTGATCGCCACCGAGGAGTCGATCCGGGCCAGCTCCTCGACCGCGAGCGCGTAGGAGAGGGCGTCGGCGCCGCCGCCGCCGTACTCGGCCGGGAAGGGGATCCCCATCAGCCCCAGCTCGCCCATCCGCGCGACCAGCTCGTAGGGGAAGGACTTGGTCCGGTCGAGCTCCGCGGCCTGCGGCGCCACTTCCCGGCGGGCGAAGTCGCGCACCGTGTCGCGGAGCAGGCGCTGCTCGTCGCTGAGGTCGAAGTCCAACCCGTCCCTCCTCGCGCTCAGCGCGTCCCCGACTGACCTTCGGCGGCGAGCCGCCGCGCCAGCTCGACGAGCAGCCGCACCCCGAAGCCGGTCGCGCCCTTGCCCACGTACTCGCGCCCCACGTCCCAGGACGTGCCCGCGATGTCGAGGTGCGCCCACTTCGCGCCCTCGACGAACTCCTCCAGGAAGGCGGCCGCGGAGATCGTCCCCGCCTTGCGCTTCGCGCCCGTGTTGGAGAGGTCGGCGACGGTCCCGTCCATCAGCTTGCGGTACTCGGCGTGCATGGGCAGGCGCCAGGCGAGCTCGCCCACGGCCTCGCCGGCCCCGGCCACCGCCGCCGCGAGCTCGTCGTCGTTGGCCATCAGGCCCGCGTAGGTGGAGCCCAGCGCGACCACGACGGCCCCGGTCAGGGTCGCCAGGTCGACGATCCGCCCGGCCCCCTGCCGCGCGCACCAGGTGAGCGCGTCGGCGAGGATCAGCCGGCCCTCGGCGTCGGTGTTGTTGACCTCGACCGTCTTGCCGTTGAGCTGGGTGATGATGTCGCCGGGCCGGGTCGCCGTGCCGCTGGGCATGTTCTCGACCGAGGGCACCACGGCGAGCAGCTCGATCGGCAGCTCCAGCTCGGCGATCGCGGCGACCGCCTCGAGCACCGCCGCGCCCCCCGACATGTCCATCTTCATCTCCGGCATCGAGGCGGCCGGCTTGAGCGAGATGCCGCCCGTGTCGAAGGTGACCGCCTTGCCGACCAGCCCGAGCTTCGGCGAGCCCTCGGGGGCCGCGTGGCGCAGGACGATCAGCCGTGGCTCCTTGGCCGAGCCGGCGGTGACCGCGAGCAGGCCGCCCATGCCCTCACGCTCGAGCCGCGCCCTATCCATGATCTCGGCGCTGACGCGCTCGTGTGTGGCGGCGATCCCCTCGGCGCGCTCGGCCAGGTAGGCGGGATCGGCGACGTTCGCGGGCAGGCTCTGCAGCTCGCGCGCCCGGTTGGCGGCCTCGGCGGCGACCCGGGCCACGGCGACGGACTGCTCTGCGTCGGCGGCGCCGTGCAGGGTCAGGGTCTCGATCCGGGCCTCTGGCTCGCCGCCTTCCTCGCCGCTCCCCTTGAAGCGGTCGAAGCGCCAGTCGGCGAGCAGGGTCCCCTCGACCAGGCCCGCCGGCAGCCCCTCGGCAACGCCGTCCCCGGCCGGGCAGTCCCAGGCCAGGGTCGTGGCGCGGTAGCGGCGCGCCTGGCCCACCGCCTGCGCGGCGGCGACCCGGGCCCGCTCGACGCTCAGCTCCTCCCGGGCTCCGAGGCCGACCATGAGCACCCGCTCGGGATGCTCGGGCCGCAGGATCGTGAGCCGCTTCAGCTTCCCCTCGGCATCGGCGGCGCCGCGGGCGGAGGCGAGCCCGGCGGGCAGCTCCTCGCCCTCGAACAGCCCCACGCAGAGCAGGTCGGCGCCCGTCTCGAGCGGTGCGGAGCTGGCGATCTCGACCTGCATGCCGCGCGCCACGATAGCTCCCGCCGCCGGCCCCATGCGCGGGCCACGCTGCGAGCCGCCGCCCGGGGACTACCATCCCGGGGCATTTCCGATCCAGCCCGACGAGCCAGGAGGCCCCCTCGATGCCGCAGACCGTGATCCTCTCGACCGCCCGCACCCCGTTCGGAAAGATGGGCGGCGCGCTCTCGTCCCTGCCCGCCCCCGAGCTCGGCGGCAAGGCGATCGCGGCGGCCCTGGAGCGGTCCGGCGTCGATCCCGAGCAGGTCCAGTCGGTCGCCTACGGCCAGGTCCTGCAGGCGGGCCAGGGCCAGATCCCCTCGCGGCAGGCGCAGATCAAGGGCGGGATCCCGAAGGAGGTCCCCTCGGAGACGATCAACAAGGTCTGCGCGTCCGGCATGCGCTCGGTCGGGCTGCTCGACCAGGCGATCAGGGCCGGCGACGCCGATGTCGCGGTCGGCGGCGGGATGGAGTCGATGTCGAACGCCCCCTACCTGCTCCCGGGCGCCCGCTTCGGCTTCCGGATGGGCGACGTGAACGCGGTCGACGCGATGACGCACGACGGGCTCACCAACCCGTTCACCGGCAAGCAGATGATCAACGAGGCGAGCGAGGTCAGCAACGAGCTCGAGGTCACGCGCCCCGACATGGACCGCTTCGCGGCCCGCTCGCATCAGCTCGCGGCCGCGGCCACCGACGAGGGCAGGCTCGCGGAGGAGATCGTCGGCGTGACGGTCAAGACGCGCAAGGCCGAGAACGTGGTCGAGGCCGACGAGGCGATCCGCCCCGACACGAGCGTCGAGACCCTGGCGAAGCTGCGCGCGATCGGCGGCGATGACGCCACCCACACGGCCGGCAACGCCCCCGGGGTCAACGACGGCGCCGGCGCCGTGGTCGTCGCCTCCGACGAGTGGGCGAGCGCCAACGGCAAGCAGGCCCGCGCCCGCGTGATCTCCTACGGCACGGTCGCCGACGACTTCCCCTACCTCGCCCGCACCCCGGCCAAGGCCGCGATGCAGGCGCTGGAGAAGGCCGGCAAGCAGGCCTCCGACGTCGACCTCTGGGAGATCAACGAGGCCTTCGCCTCGGTGGCGATCAACTCCGTCCGCATGCTCGGCATCGACGAGGACAAGGTGAACGTCAACGGCGGCGCGATCGCCCTCGGCCACCCGATCGGCGCCTCCGGCGCGCGGATCATCGGCGCCCTCGTCCACGAGCTCGAGCGCCGCGGCGGCGGCCTCGGCTGCGCCGCGATCTGCTCCGGCGGGGGGCAGGGCGACGCGATCCTCATCGAGGTCTGAGCGAGGGGCCGGCCGGGCGGCGCAAACCAGCCTGAGCGCCATGGCCGAGGAGCGCGGCGCCGCCTTCTTCGATCTCGACCGCACCCTGATGTCGGGGTCGAGCGGCGTGCAGTTCGGGCGGGCCGCGTTCCGCAGCGGGATGGTCAGCCGGGCTCAGATGGCCACCTGGAGCGTCAAGCACCTGCGCTTCCGGCTCCGGGGCGCCACCGACCGGGACACGGCCGCGCTGGTCGACCAGGTCAGCGCGCTGCTGGCCGGGGTGCCGGAGCGCTCGCTGCGCCGGCTCGTCCCCGACCTGCTCGCCGGCGTGCTGCCGCGCATCTACCCGCAGATGCTGGCCGAGGTGCGCTCCCACCAGGACGCCGGCCGGCCGACCTTCATCGTCAGCGCCGCGGGCCACGACGTGGTCGAGCTGCTCGCGCGGGTGCTCGACATGGAGGGCGGCATCGGGACCCGCTACGAGGTCGACGGGAGCGGCCGCTACACCGGGCTCCTGGTCGAGGGCCTCAACTACGGCGCGCTCAAGGTCGGCCCGATGCGCCGCTTCGCCGCCGAGCACGGGATCGACCT
>CAZARJ010000150.1:0-4991 GCA_964487515.1 uncultured Conexibacteraceae bacterium
CTCGCGGTCGCCGCGCCGGAACCTCCGGGCGACGCGCTCGTCGAGCGCCGCCGCCCACTCCGCGCGCGGCTCGGGCCGCTCGGCGGCGAGCAGGCGGGCGAGCTGCGCCCAGTCGTCCAGCTCGGCCGGCACCGGCTCGCCCGCGAGCCCGCGCTCGAGCGCCTCCAGCTCCCGCTCGCCCCGCTGGTCGAGGGTCTCCTCGCGTCGCCTGCTCATCTCATCGACCTCCTCAGTTGCTCCATCGCGCGATGCAGGCGGGTGCCCGCGTGCGAGGCGGTGATCCCGAGCACGTCGCCGATCTCGGCGTTGCTGAGCCCGGCGAAGAACTTGAGCGCGACCAGCTCGCGGGCGCGCCCGTCGAGCTGTCCCAGGGCTTCGCGCAGCGCCGCCCGCCGCAGCGCGGCCTCCGCCCCCTCGCCGGGGTCGGGAAGCTCGGGATCGGCGGGCTCGCCGCTCAGCTCGGCCTGCCGGCCCCGGCGGCGCAGCTCGTCGAGGGCCGCGTTTCGGGCGATCCCGAACAGCCAGGCGCGCCCGCTGCCGCGACGGCGGTCGAAGCTGCGCCGGCGGCGATAGGCGCGCTCGAACGCGGTCGCCGTCACCTCCTCGGCCGCCGAGCGGTCGCGAAGCAGGCCGGCCACGTAGGCGTGCAGGTCGTCGCGGCATTCGCGGTACAGCTCGTCGAAGGCGAGCTCGGCCCCGCGGGCCGTGTCCGGGCTCCGTCGCCGTGCGATCACCTGCTCCACACCCTTACTACGGCGCCGGCGCCGATCCGTCACAGCGGCGCCCGACCGGGCCCGGGCCGGCGCGCGGCCGGCCGTGGCCCGGGATGCGGCTAGCGCTGGCCGCGCGTCCGGTCATCCTCCTCGCGCCCCGCGCGGCGTGAGTCGCGGCGCTGCTCGGCCCGGATGCGCAGCACCGCCCGCGGGCAGTTCTTGATCGAGCGCGAGTAGAAGCTCAGGTAGTCGTCCCAGTGCTCGTTCCAGTAGCCGGAATCGTGGCCGCCGGGCCAGTGGTGGACGGAGGGCCGCAGGCCGGAGCCCCGCAGCGCCTCCTCGAAGGCGCGATCCCCGTCCAGGAACGGGTCGCTCTCGCCGGCGTCGAGCCAGATCCGTGGCCCGGCGAACGGGCTCGGATCGCTCGCTGCGAGGGCGATCACGTCGTTGCGCTCGAAGTCGGCGGCGTCGTCGAAGGCGCCGTCGGCGGTCTCCCCGGCCTGCTGCCAGATCGCCGGCGAGTGCGCGCCCACGGCGCAGAAGCGGCCCGGGGCGAGGCGGGCGATGTCCAGCGCCCCGAAGCCGCCCATCGAGACACCCCCGATGGCCACCCGGGAGGGGTCGACCTTGAAGCGATCGACGAGCCGGGGCAGCACCTCGTCGAGCACGTATGAGGCCCATGGCCCGCTCTCGCGATCGTGCCAGTAGGAGGACGGGCCGCTGCGCGGGAAGGCGACCACGGGGGCCCGGCGGCGCAGCTTGGCGAGCGCCTCGAACATCGGGTCGACGAGATAGCTGCGCTCGTTCTCCCCCCGGCCATGCAGGAAGACGACCAGCGAGCGGTCCTTCGACGGGGCGCCCTTCGGGGTGACGACGCGCACCGGCATCGTCCGGCCCAGCAGCTCGCTGTCGATCTCGATCCGGCGCACCTTGGCGCCCTGGGTGTCGCGGGCCTTCGGCTCGCTGAGCCAGAGGCTCTCGAGTGCGATCGCCCCGGCGACCACGAGCAGGGCAGCGAGCACGCGCAGCAGGACCCCGCCGGCCCGCGGCGGCCCCGCCGGCGTCTCGGGCGCATCGATCGGGTTCGCCGGCGTCTCGCTCACGCCGCGACGGTAGCGAGCGCCGGGGTCGGCGGCCGCGCCGGGACGGCGCCACGCCTTGCAGGGGGCCCGCGCCGGAAAGCGCCAACAGTAGAAAGTAGTAAGTTCTACTTCCTACTTTGCCGGTCCTCGAAACCCGCATAGACCCGCGCTCGGAGACGTTCGCCGCCAACCGCGAGCGCATGCTCGAGCGGCTCGAGAAGCTCGCGGCCGAGCAGGCCAAGGCGCGGCTCGGCGGCGGCGAGCGCCGGATCCAGCGCCACCACGAGCGCGGCCGGCTCATGCCGCGCGAGCGGATCGAGCTGCTGCTCGACCGCGACTCGCCGTTCCTGGAGATCGGCGCGCTCTGCGGCTACGGCTCCGAGTACGAGATCGGCGCCTCGCAGGTGAACGGGATCGGCGTGATCGAGGGGGTGGAGTGCGTGGTCGGGGCGTCCGATCCGACCGTGCGCGGCGGCACCACCAACCCCTACACGCTGCGCAAGATCCTGCGGGCGCAGGAAATCGCGATGGAGAACCGGCTGCCCTCGATCGGCTTCGTCGAGTCGGGCGGCGCCGATCTGCCCCGGCAGAAGGAGATCTTCGTCCCGGGCGGGGCCAACTTCCGCAACCTGACCCGGGCTTCGGCCGACGGCATCCCGACGGTCGCCCTGGTGACGGGCAACGCGACCGCCGGCGGTGCCTACCTGCCCGGGACCTCCGACTACGTGGTCATGGTCCGCGAGCAGGGGCTGATCTTCCTCGGGGGACCGCCGCTGGTCAAGATGGCGACCGGCGAGGAGGCCGAGGAGGAGGCGCTCGGCGGCGCGGAGATGCACTCGCGCGTCTCCGGGGTCTCGGAGTTCATCGCCGACGACGAGCCGGACGCGGCGCGGATCGGGCGCGAGATCATCCGCAACCTGAACTGGCGCAAGCGGGGGCCGGAGCCACGCGGGGACGGCGCCGAGCCGGTCCACGACCCGGAGGAGCTGCTCGGCATCGCCTCTCACGACCTCCGCATCCCCTTCGACGCGCGCGAGGTGATCGCCCGCATCGTCGACGGCTCGCGCTTCGACGAGTTCAAGCCCGCCTACGGTCCCCAGCTCGTCTGCGGCTGGGCCGAGCTGCACGGCTGGCCGGTGGCGATCCTCGCCAACAACGGGGTGATCTTCAACGAGGACGCCGAGAAGGCGGCCCACTTCATCCAGCTCGCCGACCGGGTCGACACGCCGCTGCTCTTCCTGCAGAACACGACCGGCTACATCGTCGGCGAGGACTACGAGCGGCGGGGGATCGTCAAGGCCGGCGCGAAGATGGTCAACGCGGTCGCCAACGCCGGGGTCCCGAAGCTGACCCTGATGATGGGCGGCTCCTACGGCGCCGGCAACTACGGGATGTGCGGGCGCAGCTTCGAGCCCCGCTTCATCTTCTCCTGGCCCAACCACAAGACCGCCGTGATGGGTCCGAAGCAGCTCGGCGGGGTGCTCGAGATCGTGGGCCGGGCAGCGGCCGCGCGGCGCGGGATCGAGATCGACGAGGGCCAGCTGCGCGAGGCGCGCGAGGGCGTCGAGCGCCAGATCGAGGAGGAGTCGGACGCCTTCGTGGCCAGCGGGGAGCTCTGGGACGACGGCATGATCGACCCCCGCGACACGCGCACGGTGCTCGGCATGGCGCTCTCGGCGGCGCTCTCGGAGGAGTGCCGGGGCTCGGGGCGCTTCGGGATCTTCAGGATGTGATGAGCGCGCCCGCCCCCCGATCCTTCGCGAAGCTGCTGATCGCCAACCGGGGCGAGATCGCGCGCCGCGTGATCGCGGCCTGCCGGCGCCGCGGGCTGGCGAGCGTCGCCGTCTTCTCCGATGCCGACGCCGAGGCGCCGTTCGTGGCCGGGGCCGACGAGTCGGTGGCCCTGCGTGGCGTCGCGGCGGCCGAGACCTACCTCGACGTCGAGAAGCTGATCGCCGCCGCGCGCCGCAGCGGCGCGGACGCGATCCATCCCGGCTACGGCTTTTTGGCCGAGAGCCCGGAGCTCGCCCGAGCCGCGATCGACGCAGGCCTGGTCTGGGTCGGCCCGCCACCGGAGGCGATCGCGGCGATGGGCTCCAAGGTCCGCGCCCGGGCCCTGATGGAGGAGGCCGGGGTCCCGGTCGTGCCCGGCCATGAGCTCGGCGAGGGCGAGGACGCGGCGGCCGCGGCCGAGAGGGTCGGCTACCCGCTGCTCGTCAAGGCCTCGGCGGGCGGCGGCGGCAAGGGGATGCGCCCGGTCGCCTCCGCGGACGAGCTGGAGGCGGCGATCGCCGGCGCCCGGCGCGAGGCCGAGGCCTCCTTCGGCGACCCGACGGTCTTCCTGGAGCGGCACCTGCAGCGCCCCCGCCACATCGAGATCCAGGTGCTCGCCGATGAGCACGGCAACGCGATCAGCCTCGGCGAGCGTGAGTGCTCGCTGCAGCGCCGCCATCAGAAGGTGCTCGAGGAGGCGCCCTCCGCCGCCGTCGATGGGGAGCTGCGCGAGCGGCTCGGAGCGGCCGCGGTGGCCGCCGCCGAGGCGGTCGGCTACGTCGGGGCGGGAACGGTCGAGTTCCTGCTCGCCGGCGACGGTGAGTTCCACTTCCTGGAGATGAACACGAGGCTCCAGGTCGAGCACCCGGTAACCGAGTTGGTGCGGGGGGTCGATCTGATCGCCGAGCAGCTGCGGGTCGCCGCCGGGGAGCCGATCTCGGCCGCCGCGCGCGAGTCGCGGATCGACGGGCACGCGATCGAGGTTCGCCTCTACGCCGAGGACGCCGCGGCCGGGTTCCTGCCCCAGACGGGAACGGTCGAGCGGCTGCGGATCGCGGGCGCCGAGCCCTTCGCGGTGCCGGAGCCCGGACGCCCGCCCGCGGCCCTGCGGCTCGACTCGGGGGTCGAGGACGGGACCGTGATCGGTCCCCACTACGACCCGATGCTGGCCAAGGTGATCGCCTGGGCGCCAACCCGTGAGGAGGCCGCCGCGCGCCTCGCCGCGGCCCTTGCGGACGCCGAGATCGACGGGCTGACGACGAACCGCGACCTGCTCGTGCGCCTGCTGCGGGCGCCCGCGGTCCTGGCCGGCGAGACGGACACGGATCTGCTCGAGCGCGAGCCCGCCTTCGCCGAGCCGCTGGTCGGCGCGGCCGAGGAGCGCCTGCACGCCGCCGCCGCGGCCCTGGCCGCGATGGCCGCC
>CAZARJ010000151.1:0-4972 GCA_964487515.1 uncultured Conexibacteraceae bacterium
TCCTGCAGCGGACCAAGAACGTCGGCGCCGTCCCGCGCGAGCGCCTGCTGGAGCTCGGCGTCACGGGCCCGCTGCTGCGCGCCGCCGGGGAGCCCTGGGACCTGCGCAAGGTCTCCGACTACCTGCCCTACGCGGACTTCGACTTCCAGGTCCCGGTCGGGACCGTGGGCGACAACTACGACCGCTACCGGGTCCGGCTGGCCGAGATGCGTGAGTCGGTGCGGATCATCGCCCAGGCGATCGAGGGGCTTCCGGAGGGGCCCTGGAGCGCGGACGACCGGAAGATCGTGCTCCCCCCGCGGCACGAGCTGAGCACCTCGATGGAGGCCCTGATCCATCACTTCAAGCTCGTCACCGAGGGCTTCCGGGTGCCGCCGGGCGAGGTCTACAACCCGATCGAGGGCCCGCGCGGCGAGCTCGGCTGCTTCGTCGTCGCCGACGGATCCTCGAAGCCGGCGCGGGTGCACATGCGCGACCCCTCCTTCGTCAACCTGCAGGCGCTGCGCGAGATGTGCGTCGGCAACTACGTCGCCGACCTGATCGCGAACCTGGCCATGCTCGACCCGATCCTCGGGGGCATCGACCGGTGAGCGCCGGACGCGACGAGCGCGAGCAGGCGCGCGGCGGCTCCGGCGAGCCCCCGGTCCCCGACGCCGGGACCAAGGTCGGCGACGTGGAGCGGGCGGGCGCCGAGGTGGCCGGCGAGCGCGAGGGCGCCACCGGCCCGCCGAGCGGGGCCGCGCAGCCCGGGGCCGACCGGACCGAGGCCGTGCAGGTGCCCGAGCCCCACGAGACCGGGGTCCCCGACGATCTGCGCGCCGAGATCGAGCAGGCCATGGGCCGCTACCCGGAGAAGCGCTCGGCGGCGATCCCGGCCCTGTTCGCCGTTCAGAGCCGCTACGGCTGGTGCACCCCGGAGGGGATCCGGCAGGCGGCGGCGGTGATGGGCGTGACCCCCGCCTACCTGGAGGGGGTCGCCACCTTCTACGACCTCCTTCACACCGAGCCCGCGGGCCGCCACAAGGTGCTCGTCTGCACGAACATCTCCTGCTGGATGCGCGGGGCCGACGGGCTGCTCGAGTCCTTCTGCTCGGCGGCCGGCGTCGACCCGCACGAGGCCGGCCACGGGGGCGCGGTGACCGCCGACGGTGAGATCTACGTGAGCGGCTTCGAGTGCCTCGGCGCCTGCGACCTGGCCCCGATGATCTCCGTCGACGGGCGCTACTACGGGCCGGTCGCCGACGGCGAGGCCGCCTCCGTCCTCGCCACGCTGCGTGAGGGCGGGGAGGTGCTGCCGGATCGGGCGATGGCGATCCGGCCCGCGGCCGGGGGGCCGTCCGGCGAGCCCGACCCCCGCGTCGCCGGCGCCGAGTAGCCGCCCCGGCGCTCCGCAGCGCCGGATCCGGCGCCCCCAGCGGGCTTGTGGCGATCGATGCGAGCGTGCGGAGCCCTGATCCCGGGCGCGGTTCCGGTAGGTTGGGGAGCGTGCTGAACCGGGACGAACAGCATGGCTGAGGCGCGCGAGACCCGGGTCCTCTTCCGTCACATCGACGAGCCCGGGCTCGCCTCGATCGAGACCTTCGAGCGTCTCGGCGGCTATCGGGCGCTGAAGCGCGCCTTCAAGGAGCTGGAGCCGCAGGAGCTGCTCAGCGAGCTCGAGGACTCGGGCCTGCGGGGCCGCGGCGGGGCCGGCTTCTCGATGGGCAAGAAGGCGGGCTTTCTCCCCCGCGGCGAGATGGCCAAGTACCTGTGCTGCAACGCCGACGAGTCGGAGCCCGGCACCTTCAAGGACCGCGAGCTGATGTTCAAGAACCCGCACGCGCTCGTCGAGGGCGTCGCGATCGCGGCCCTGGCGGCGGGCGCCGAGCACGCCTTCATCTTCATCCGCGGCGAGTACGCCGAGATCGCCGACCGGCTCGAGAACGCGGTCCGCGAGGCCTATGACGCGGGCTACCTGGGCGCCGACGTGGCGGGCTCGGGGATCAAGGTCGAGCTGGTCGTCCACCGCGGCGCCGGCGCCTACATCTGCGGCGAGGAGACGGCGCTGCTGGACTCGCTCGAGGGCAAGCGCGGAAACCCGCGGCTCAAGCCCCCCTTCCCGGCGATCCAGGGCCTCTACGGCGGGCCGACGCTGATCAACAACGTGGAGACGCTGATCAACGTCCCGCACGTGGTCAACAACGGCGCCGACTGGTTCAAGAGCTTCGGCACCGAGCAGTCAGCGGGAACCAAGGTCGTCTCCGTCTCCGGCTGCGTGCGCCGCCCCGGCAACTACGAGATCGAGCTCGGGATTCCGGCCCGCGAGATCATCTACGGCCTCGCCGGGGGCACCCCGGAGGGGCGCGAGCTGAAGGCCTGGTACCCGGGCGGGTCCTCCTCCCCGGTGCTCGGCCCCGAGGAGCTCGATCTCCCGTACTCGTTCGAGTCGATGGCCGACGCGGGCTCGATGCTCGGCTCGGGCGCGATCATCGTCGCCGACGACAGCATCTCGATCCCCGAGATGGCCCTGCGCACGGCGCGCTTCTACCACCACGAGTCGTGCGGCAAGTGCTCGCCCTGCCGCGAGGGCACCAACTGGACGGTGAAGATGCTGGAGCGCGTCGTCCGCGGCGAGGCGACGCCGATGGACCTCGACATCATCGCCTCCGTGCAGGAGAACATCATCGGCAACTGCCTCTGCGTGCTCGGCGACTCGATGGCGATGCCGGTGAGCGCGATGGTGCGCCGCTGGCGCGACGACTTCGAGGCCACGATCGCCGCCGCCCGCGAGGCGACCCCGCTGCCGCTCGACATGGACCCCGCGATCACCGCGCCGATCGGAGCCGGGGCATGAGCGTCACCCCCGGGCAGCCGGCGGAGCCGATCACGCTCGTCGTCGACGGGGTCGAGATCGAGGCGGAGAAGGGGGCGATGCTGGTCGACGCCGCCAAGGGGGGCGACGTCGAGATCCCGGTCTTCTGCTACGAACCCAAGCTCGGCGACCCGGTCGGCGCCTGCCGCATGTGCCTGGTCGAGGTCGAGGGGCTGCCGAAGCTGCAGACCGCCTGCTCGACGCCGGTCCGCGACGGGATGGTCGTCTACACGCAGACCGAGCGCGTCCGGGAGGCCCAGAACGCGGTCGTCGAGTTCCTGCTCGTCAACCACCCGCTCGACTGCCCGGTCTGCGACAAGGGCGGCGAGTGCCCGCTGCAGGACATCGCGATGGGCTGGGGCCCGGGGCGCAGCCGGGTCACCGACGCCAAGCGCCACTTCGAGAAGCCGATCCCGCTCTCGCCCCTGATCCGGATCGACCGCGAGCGCTGCATCATGTGCTACCGCTGCGTGCGCTTCAGCCAGGAGCTCTCCGAGGACGAGCAGCTACAGATCCTCGACCGCGGCTCGCGCTCCTACATCGGCACGCACGAGGACCGCCCCTACGTCGCCCCCTTCCACGGCAACATCATCGAGCTCTGCCCGGTGGGGGCGCTGACCTCGCAGGCCTACCGCTTCCGCGCCCGCCCCTGGGACATCGAGGACGCGGGCTCGGTCTGCACCCTCTGCCCGAGCCAGTGCAACGTCAAGTTCACCGTCCGCGACGACAAGGTCGTGCGCACCCTGGCCCGCGACAACGACGAGGTCGACGACGGCTGGCTCTGCGACAAGGGCCGCTTCGCGGAGGGCATGTTCACGAGCGGCGAGCGCCTCACCGCGCCCCGGGTCAGGGCCGGCGGGATCGCCGACGAGTCGAGCTGGGGGGAGGCGCTGCAGCGGGCTGCCGAGGGCCTCGCCGCCGCGCGCGGCAAGGTCGCCGCGATCGTCGGCGGCGGCGCCTCCAACGAGGAGGGGTATCTGATCCAGCGCCTCGTGCGCGGGCCGCTCGCCTCCGCCGACGTGAGCGCGGGCGGGGGCGCCGAGACGCTGCCCGCCGAGCTGCGCCGCCGGCTCGCGGCCCCGGAGCTCGCCGTCGCCACGCCCGAGCTCGACGACGCGGCCACGATTCTCGTGCTCGGCTGCGACCCGATGCACGAGATGCCGATCCTGGAGCTCCGCATCCGCAAGGCCGTGCGGCGCAACGGCACCCAGCTTCTGGTCGCCGGCGAGCGGCCCACGGCGCTCGACGGCGGCACCGCCGTCGGCACGGCCGGCTGCCTGGAGGCGCGCCGCTACGCGCCCGGCGGCGCCGCCGGCTTCCTGCGCGGGCTGGCCGATGCCGTCGCCGCCGACGACGCCGAGGACGGCTTCGCCGCCGCCCTCCGCGCCGGGGGCCCGACGGTGATCGTCTGGGGCGAGGGCATGCTCGACTCCGGCGGCGCCGACGCGGGCGAGACCGCCGAGGCCCTGCTCGAGCTGGCCGGCCGGCTCGGCCTCGACGGCGCCAACGGCGGCGGTCTCTACGAGGTCCCCGCCGCCGCCAACGGGCGCGGCCTGCGCGAGGCCGGCTGCGCCCCGACCCACGGCCCCGGCTACGGCGAGGCGCCGCGGGGCCGGACCGCGGAGGAGATCCGCGCCGCCCTGGAGAGCGGCGAGCTCGACGGCCTGATCCTCTGCGACGCCGACCCGGTCCGGGACCTCGACGACCCCGAGGGCTGGGAGCGCGCCCTGGCCGCCGCCGACTTCACGCTCAGCATCTCGATGTTCGAGCACGCCTCCGCCCGCCACGCCGACGTCCTGCTGCCGGCCGAGAGCCACGCCGAGAAGGAGGGCACCGTCACCCACCCGGATGGCCGCCTGCAGCGCGTCCGCCCGTCCGTCCCCCGCCCGGGCGCGGTCCGCCCCATCTGGCAGGCCCTCAGCGAGCTCTCCGCCACCCTCGGCGACGAGACCGGAGCCGGAGCCCCCGGCGAGGTCTTCGACCTCCTGGCCAACGAGGTCCCCGCCTACGGGAACCTCACAGTCGACAGGATCGGCGGCCTGGGAATCTCGCGCGCTGAGATCCTCACCTCCTCCACCTCCGCGCCCACCCCGGCGCCCGCGGATCCGCCCCTCAATGAGA
>CAZARJ010000152.1:0-4958 GCA_964487515.1 uncultured Conexibacteraceae bacterium
CGCCGGCCTCAGGTCCCGCCGCAGCCCGTCCCGGCGGGCGCGCACGAGTGCCCGGCGAGCCGGCCGAGAAGCTCGCGCAGACGCCTGCGCTCGGCGGGGCTCAGCGGGCTGAGGAGCTCGCGCTCGGCAGCCAGCGCCGCGCGCTCGGCGGCGAGTAGACGGCGGCGCCCCTCCCCGGTCAGCTCGACCAGGTAGCGGCGCCGGTCACCGCTGTCGCGCCGCCGCACCAGCAGCCGCTCGGCCTCGAGCGCGTCGAGGAGCGCGACCAGGTTGCTGGGATGGATGCGCAGCGCGCGGGCGAGCGCCCGCTGCGAGAGCGGTCCGGCGTCCCCGAGCTGGTAGAGGATCACGAACTCCGCCTTGCGCATCCCGAGCCCCGCCAGCGCGCCGGCCAGGCCCTCCCCCGAGGCGCGCGAGAGCTGGAACAGCAGCACGCCGCAGCTGCCGGCCTCCGCCGGCGCCGCGCCCGCTCGCTCGCTGAGGCCGCGCTGACTCATCGCGACCCGAGGATATCGCCTTTCCATGCGGTTTCATAATCGTTTGTATTTACCATCGTTCTTGTTACCATCTGTTGGTCCACAAAGCACTCCAGCAAGCGGCAGAGAGGACCTGAGATGAGCAAGCTTCCCCTGATCCCACTCGACGACGTGGTCGTCTTCCCCGGCATGAGCCTGACCCTGGGGATCGACGCCGGCTCCGCCGACGAGGTCCTTCTCGTGCCCCGGCGCGGCGAGGAGTTCGCCGCCGTCGGGACGATCGCCCAGGTCCGGGACCGGATCCAGGTGCCCGGCGCCGGCAGCGCGCTGGCGCTCGAGGGCCTGCGCCGCGGCATCCCGGGCGCCGGCCGATCCGATGTCGGCGGCACGCTGCTCGTCGACGTCGAGCCCCATGAGGACCCGACCGGCCGGGACGAGGACATGCGCGCGCTGGAGCGCGAGTACCGGGCCCTGGTCGAGGAGATCCTCGACCTGCGCCAGGCCGACGAGCGCGTGCGCGGCTTCCTGCGCTCGATCTCCGAGCCGGGTGCGCTCGCCGACACGGCGGGCTACTCCCCGGACCTGAACTACGAGCAGAAGATCGAGCTGCTGGAGACCCTCGACGTGCGCGAGCGGCTCCGCAAGGCCGTCGGCTTCCAGCGTGAGCGGCTCACCGAGCTGCAGGTCCGAAGCCGCATCCGCGAGGACGTGCAGAGCGGCGCCGAGCAGCAGCAGCGCGAGTACTTCCTGCGCAAGCAGATGGACTCGATCCGCAAGGAGCTGGGCGAGGATGACGCCTCGGTCGCCGACGAGTACCGGGCCAAGATCGAGGAGTCCGGCATGCCGGACGACGTCCGCGAGCAGGCCGAGCGCGAGCTCGGGCGCCTGGAGCGGATGGGCGACGCGTCCGGCGAGTCCTCGATGCTGCGCACCTACCTGGACTGGCTGATCGCCGTGCCCTGGGGCGAGCGCAGCTCCGAGCGGCTCGATCCCGGGCACGCGCGCGAGGTGCTCGACGCCGACCACGCCGGCCTCGACGACGTCAAGAAGCGGATCACCGAGTACATCGCGGTGCGCAAGCTGCGCCACGAGCGCGGGATCGCCGAGGAGGGCCGCGCCGCGGGCGCGATCCTGACCCTGATCGGGCCGCCCGGCACCGGCAAGACCTCGATCGGCGAGTCGATCGCCCGGGCGACGGGTCGCGAGTTCGTGCGCATGTCGCTGGGCGGCATCCGTGACGAAGCCGAGATCCGCGGCCACCGCCGCACCTACATCGGCGCCCTGCCGGGCCGCCTGGTCCGGGCGCTGCGCGACGCCGGGACGATGAACCCGGTGATCATGCTCGACGAGGTCGACAAGGTCGGCGCCGACTGGCGCGGCGACCCCAGCTCGGCCCTGCTCGAGGTGCTCGACCCGGCTCAGAATCACTCGTTCCGCGACCACTACCTGGACGTCGAGCTCGACCTCTCCGAGGTCCTGTTCATCGCCACCGCGAACGTGACGGAGACGATCCCCGGGCCGCTGCTCGACCGCATGGAGGTCGTCGACTTCGACGGCTACACGACCGCGGAGAAGGTCGCGATCGCGCGCGGCTACCTGTGGCCGCGCCAGCTCGAGCGCAACGGGCTCAGGCCGGACGAGGTCCAGATCAGCGACGCCGAGCTGCGCCGGATCGTCACCGAGTACACCCGCGAGGCGGGCGTGCGCGGGCTCGAGCGCGAGCTGGGCAAGCTGCTGCGCAAGACCGCGACCGCGGTCGCGGACGGCACGGCGCAGGCGCCGGTGCGGATCGACGAGGAGAGCGTGCGCAGGGCGCTGGGCCGCCAGCGGCACTTTCAGGAAGCGGCCGAGCGGACCGCGATCCCGGGCGTGGCGACGGGCCTGTCGGTGACCGGCGCCGGCGGCGAGGTGCTGTTCATCGAGACCACCTCGATGGCCGGCTCGCCGGGCTCCGACAACCCCGGGTTCGTGCTCACCGGCCAGCTCGGGGACGTGATGAAGGAGTCGGCGCGGATCGCGCTCTCCTACGTGCGCGGCCACGCCGAGGGGCTGGGGATCGACCCGGCGACGATCGCCGGGCACGAGTTCCACGTCCACGTCCCCGCGGGAGCGATCCCGAAGGATGGGCCGAGCGCCGGGATCACGATCACCACGGCGCTCGCGTCGCTGCTCACCGGCCGGCCCGTCAAGCACACGGTCGGGATGACCGGCGAGGTCACCCTCCAGGGCCGGGTGCTCCCGATCGGCGGGCTGAAGCAGAAGGTGCTCGCGGCGCACGCGGCCGGGCTCACCGACGTGGTGATCCCGGAGCGCAACCGCGGCGACCTCGAGGACGTCCCCGAGGAGGTGCGCGAGGCGATGCGCTTCCACCCGGTGATGACGGTCGACGAGGTGCTCGAGCTGGCCCTCGAGCCCGCGCCGGCGCCGGCGCTCGCCTGAGCGGGCCGCGACCCCGCCCTCTCGCCGCCCGCGAGCGAGTCGATCGGCTCGCGGGCGCGCTCAGAGGAGCCTGAGCACGGCGCGCCAGTAGGCGGCGAGCAGGCGGCGCAGAAGCGGCGAGCGGGCGGCGGCGCCGAGGTACCGCGAGGAGACCTCGGGGGTGAGCAGGGCGGCGAACCGGGCGGCGCCGATGCTCGCCCCCGCCTGGATCGCGCGCCGCTCGCGCAGCGTCCGGGGCAGCCGCGCCAGGCCCTCGGCATCGGCGCGCAGCTTCTCCCCCAGCCAGCCGCCCCGCGCCGCGACCGCGAGCAGGACGAGCTCCAGGGCGAGCAGCGCCGGCAACAGCGGAACCAGAAGCCGTCCCGGCCAGCAGCGCAGCACGGTCGCCCAGCGGTTGCGCTCCAGGTAGCGCCACTTGTGGCCGCCCTTGACGAACTCGTACTCGTGGTCGCAGACGGCGCCCGGCTCGATCCCGACCCGGTGGCCTGCGAGCCACAGGCGCAGGCCCAGGTCGGCGTCCTCGTGATAGAGGAAGTAGGGCGCGGAGAAGCCGCCCAGCTCCTCCCAGGCCGCGCGGCGGATCGCCAGGCAGGCGCCCGAGGGGAAGGTGATCTCGCGCGGCTCCGCGGGGGCGGCGGAGCGCGGCTCGCCGGCGCCGCCGGCCCAGGCGATCCCGGTGAAGTGCACGACCCCGCCGTGCGAGTTCAGCGTCGCCCCGCCGGCGTCGGTGACCAGCCCCTGCCAGGCGGCCCAGCCGCGCCCGTCGCGCAGCGGGCGCTCGATCGCGTCCCGGAAGCCCTCCCCGGGGACCGTGTCGGGATTCAGGAAGAGCAGCAGATCGGCGCGCGCCCGGGCCGCCGCGAGGTTGCAGGCGGCGCCGAACCCCAGGTTCGAGCCGGCCTCGAGCAGCGTCGCCTCCGGGGCCCGCTCGCGCACGATCGCGGCGGTCCGGTCGCGTGAGGCGTTGTCGCAGACGATCAGCTCGTCCCCGGGGCGCAGGACGGCGCGCAGGCGCTCCAGGGTCGCGACGATCGTGGCCGCGGAGTCGTGCGTGACGACGATCGCGGCGAGCGCCGTCCCACCCGCCCGGCGCTCGCCGGGCAGGGCGCTTTGCTCCCGATCGGCCAAGGGCGCGATGATACGTCCAATGGCGCGCTGCTTCGTGACCCGAGCCCTGCCCGGCCCGGCGCTCGGGAGGCTCGCGGAGCGGCACGACGTCGACGTCTGGGAGGAACCGCTGCCGCCGCCGCGCGAGGCGCTGCTCGCCCGCTCCCGCGCCGCCGAGGGACTGCTCTGCCAGCTCTCCGACCGCATCGACGGGGAGCTCCTCGACGCCTGTCCGCGCCTGCGCGCGGTGGCCAACTACGCGGTCGGCACCGACAACATCGACCTCGCGGAGGCGGCCCGGCGCGGGGTCGCGGTCGGCAACACCCCGGGGGTGCTGACCGAGACGACCGCCGACCTCGCCTTCGCCCTGCTTCTCGCCTGCGCGCGCCGGCTGCCCGAGGCCGCGGCGGCGGTACGGCGCGGCGGGTGGCGGACCTGGGAGCCGAACGGCTGGCTGGGCGCGGACGTGCACGGCGCCACCCTCGGGATCGTCGGCCCGGGCGCGATCGGCGAGGCCGTGGCCCGGCGCGGCGCCGGTTTCGGGATGCGCGTGCTGCGCGCCGGCAGCCGTCCCGGGCCGGGCCGGATCCCGCTGGCCGAGCTGCTCGCCGAGGCCGACTTCGTCAGCCTCCACTGCCCGCTCACCGATGCCACGCGCGGCCTGATCGGCGCCGCCGAGCTCGAGGCGATGAAGCCGGGCGCGATCCTCGTCAACACGGCGCGCGGCGAGGTGGTCGACACGGACGCCCTGCGCCGCGCCCTCGAGTCAGGAGAGATCGCTGCCGCCGGCCTCGACGTAACCGATCCCGAGCCGCTGCCCGCCGATCATCCGCTTCTGGAGGCCCCGAACCTCCTCGTCGTCCCCCACATCGGCTCCGCCTCGCAGGCCACCCGCGAGGCGATGGCGACGCTCGCGGTCGACAACCTGCTCGCCGC
>CAZARJ010000153.1:0-4925 GCA_964487515.1 uncultured Conexibacteraceae bacterium
CGCCCCGCGAAGTCGCGCGGGTCGACCTTCGACGCGGCGAGCGCGAGGATCGTGCGCGACAGATCGCCGCTGCCGCCGATCCGGTCCACGTTCTTGCGCAGGTACGCGACGGGACTGTTGCCCTTCGTGCGGACGTCGAGGGCGTTGACGCCCGACGCCGCCAGGCCGAGCATCGCCCAGCCGGTCATGCCGGGGCTGGAGCTCGCCCCGGGCTCGGTCCCGAACCCGCCGTCGGAGCCCTGGGCGGAGCGCAGCCACTTCTGGGCTCCCTTGACGCCCGAGGCCGCGGCGGCGGACGGCGTTCCGGCGATCGCCGGCGCCAGGGCGCAGACGAGCGCGAGCAGGATGGCGGCGGCCCCGCTCAGGCGGGGGCGCCAGTCGAACTCGAACCGCGCCCGGTAGCGGTCGAGCATGCGCACCATTGCCGGTCCGGCGACGAGCATGAGCACGAAGTTACCGCCCGCGTGGGCGATGTTGAACGGAACCCCTCGGGCTGAGAGAGCGAGATACCGATCCAGAGACTGCTCGCCGCCGTAGGTGACCATGGTCGAGAGGTCGAGCAACATGCCGTAGAGCAGGCCCGCCAGCGCCGCCGCGCAGGCGAGCTGCCAGCGCCCCAGGCGACGCCCGGAGGCGCGCGCGAGGGCCGCACCGCCAAGGCCGACGAGGCCCCAGCCGGCCATCTGCCACGGGGTCCAGGGACCCTGCCCGAGCCAGAAGTTCGAGATCAGCCCCGAGAGCGCACCGACGGCGAACCCCGGCGGCCCGCCGAAGGCATAGCCGGCCAGCAGCGCGACATCGGTGGTCGCCACCACGTTCGGGATCGGCGCCAGGGCCACGCGCCCGGCGATCCCGAGCGCCGCCAGGGCGGCGACGGCGGCGACGATCCGCGCCGGCGGGCGAGAGCGCTCGAACCAGGCAAAGCCTCCCGCCAGCACGAGCGCCAGGAGCGTCAGCACCGCGAGCTGCCAGCTCATCGCGTCCCCCCTGCCGTGGCGCCGCTCGGGGCCGCGCGAGAGCGCAGCAGGGGGGCGCCCTGCTCCGGGGTGACGGCGCGGCCGTCGGTGATCCGGGCGGTCTCGGTGGCGAAGTACCAGCCCCCGCCGAGCACCTCGAGCGGGCTCCCGGCCGCGACCAGCCGGCCCCGGGCGAGGAGCAGCACCCGGGTCGCGAAGCGAGCCGCGAACTCGACATCGTGGGTGGCGACGAGCAGACCCGCCCCCGCCGCCGCGAGCTCCGCGATCCACCGGGCCAGATCGAGCTTGCGGCCGCGATCGAGACCCCGCGTCGGCTCGTCGAGAGCGATCAGCCCCGCCGGCCGGCCGCCGGCGCCGCGGCCCGCCATCGCGATCGCCAGCGCCAGCCGCTGGCGCTCGCCACCGGAGAGATCGCGCGGGTCGGCATCGGGGCTGACGCGCAGGCCGACGGCCGCGACCGCCGCCATGCCGTCCTCGCCGGGCAGCTCGTCCCCGACGCGTTCACGAACCAGGTAGTCATCCGGACGCTGCCCGAGCAGGGCGTAGCCGCGCGGGGCGGTGATCGAGCCCGAGCGCGGCTCGAGCAGGCCGGCGCCGGCCCGCAGGAGGGTGCTCTTGCCGGCCCCGTTGGGCCCCATCAGGGCGATCCGCTCGCCGGCTCGCACCTCGAGATCGAGATCGTCGATCACGGGCCGGATCGCGGTCGCGCTCTCGAGCTCGACGAAGAGGCGCCGGCAGGCGAGCGCCGGCTCCGCCCCCTCCTGCGCGCCGTGAGGGGAGGCGTCGTTCGCGGCGGGACCGTTCTGGCGGGGAACCTGCCCGCGCCCTCCGCCCGCCCCGGCCTCCGGCGTCGTGGGCTCCCCCCCGGCCTCCCACGCGGCTGCGCCCCGCCCGGTCCCGTCCGGCGACCCGGTGGCGGCGAGGGCCGCGCGAGCGTCCTTCACGGTCACCGGCGCCGCATCGATCCCGGCGAGCTCGAAGAGCTGCGTGATCGGCGTCGCCAGCTCCGGCGCGCGCGCCAGCGCGGCGCGCCCGAAGGCCCGCGGCGGGCCGTCGAAGATCACCCGGCCGCCGTCCAGGGCAACGACCCGGTCCGCCGCCGCCAGGCAACGTTCGAGGCGGTGCTCGCCGAGCAGCACCGCCACCCCCCACTCCTCGTTGAGCCGCCGCAGCAGCGCGACCAGCTCGTCGCCGGCGACCGGGTCGAGCTGCGAGGTCGGCTCGTCGAGGAGCAGCAGCGGCGGGCCGCTGATCAGCGCCGCGCCCAGCGCCACGCGCTGCAGCTCGCCACCGGAGAGCGAGTCCGTGGTGCGGTCGATCAGATGCGCGATGCCGAGCGCGAGCGCCGTCTCCTCCACGGCCCGCGCGCGCTCGACGGGCGCGGCTCCGCGCAGCTCCAGCGGCAGCTCCAGCTCCGCCCCGACCGTCGTCGACACGACTTGCGTCTCGGGCTCCTGGGCGACGAAGCCGACCGCCGTGGCGAGCGCGGCCGGGCCCGTCTCGCGCGTCGAGCGTCCGGCGACCTCGATCGCGCCGCTCAGCTCCCCGCCGTGGAAGTGCGGGACGAGCCCGCAGCCGGCGCGCAGCAGGGTGCTCTTGCCCGATCCCGAGCGACCGGCCAGGACGACGAACTCGCCCGCGGCGATCTCCAGGTCGATCCCGCTCAGCGCGGGCGCCGCCGCTCCCGGGTAGCTGTAGCGCAGCGCGGCCAGGCGGAGGACCGGATCAGCCACGGCGGACCCTCCCTTGGCGCCCTCCCCGGCGAGCGGGCCGCGAGCCCGCGAACGGGGCGAGGGCGAGCCCGGGCAGCGCCGCGGCGAAGGCGAGGGTCGCGAGCCCCGCGTCGACGCTCAGGGTCGGATAGGCGGCGAAGCCGGCGATCCCGCCCAGCCCGGCGAGCGCGGTCACGGCCAGGATCGCGAGCCCGGCGAGCAGCAGCGGCGCCTCGCCGCGCCGGAACGGCTCGCGAGCCCGGGGCGCCCGGACTCCGAGCCCGTAGCCGCGCAGCTCGAGGGTCGCCGCGATGTCCACCGAGCGGTCCAGCGATCCCGCGAGGAGGCGACGAGCGAGGTCGGCCCGGCCGAGCGGCGCGGCTCCCGGCCCCCGCAGGCTCCCGGCCTGAGAGAGCCGGGCGGCATCGGCGGCGGCGAGCGGGACGAGGCGCGCGATCAGCGTCGCGGTCAGGGCCGAGCGCGCAGCCAGGGGGCGGATCGAGCGCAGGACCCGGTCCGGATCGACGCAGGTGGACCAGACCGCGAAGACGAGCAGGGCGACGACGATTCGCAGGGCGAGGATGCAGCCCTCGGCCAACGCCTCGGCGCTGACGTCGATCTGGCCGAGCACCGGCAGGTCCCAGCCCCGCAGGAGGATCGTCTCCCCGCGCTGGCTCACGAGAACGTTGACGACGATGATCATCGTCGCCAGCCCCAGCGACCAGCGCAGCGGCCGGGCGAGGGCGTCCTTCGCCCCGGCGGCGAACCCGGCCCCGATCGCCGCCGCCCCCGCGCCGGCGAGCACGATCGGGTTGGCGAAGCTGAAGGCGACGAGCGCGAGCGATCCGAGGTACAGCGCCGCGATCCAGGGCCGCGCGATCCCGAGCGGCGCGGGCCGGGGCGAGTAGGCCAGCACCGCCCTCACGAGCACGGCTCCGGATCGTCGGCCCCCGAACCCGCGGCCGCCGGGATCGGCTGCTCCTCCCCGCCGGAGACCGCGACCGCGTAGCGGTTGCGCAGGGAATCGGCATCGAGCAGCTCGGCGGCCTCGCGGACTGCCTCGCCGTCGCTCGTGCCGGCGACGAGCCAGGTCGCCTCCTCCCCGGGGCGCTCCACCGCGGCGACGAAGCCCGCCGGAGCGAGGCCGGCCCGCGGCTGACCGGCGGCACCCTGGACGAGCAGGCCCCACTCGCCATCGGGGCAGCGCTGCGGGAGCGCGTAGACGCCGCTGCGCTGCGGCCCCGCCTCCATGTCGCGCGCCGCCGGATCGGCGCGGAGCCGCTCCCAGGGCCCGACGAGGACGCGCAGGGAGCCCGCCACCGCCTCCGGTAGCCGCAGATCACGCACCTGGGGATCGGCCCCGGCCTCCTCGAGGCGCTCGGCCACCGTCCCGCATACGTCCTCGGCGGTCAGGCACTCGACGACGAGCGGCGGCGCGGTGCCCTCCTCGCCGTGCAGGAAGGGCTCCGGCCAGGAGCCGACGACGACGGGGATGCGCGCCGCCCCCGACCAGTCCCGGTAGTCCCACCAGATCCGGTCCCCCGGGCGCACCGGCGCCTCGCCGCCGCCGATTTCGGAGAAGTAGCCGTTGACGAAGAAGAACCAATCCAGATCGCCACCCCGCCCCTGGCCGGCGACCCCGTCGATCGAGTCGACGAAGTTGCCGCCGTAAGAGGTTTCGATGTCGGCCTCGCGGTCGAGGACACGGATCACGGTGTCGGACTCGCGCGGGTCCTCGACGGTCGCGTCGACCATCGTCTCGGCGCCGAAGTCGCGGGTCACGACGAGGCTCGCCTCGCCGGACTGCGACTCCCCGGGCCCGAGGCCGCAGCCCGTCCCGACGCCGGCGCCGATCAGCGCCAGCGCCAGGACCAGGGCGGCGGGCGGATTCATCGGCGGCGCACTCGTACCACCCGCTCGCAGGAGCGCAGGCGCGGTCGTGAGCCGCGCTTGATCTTCACCGCGTCGCGGCCGGGGCCGCAGTCGATCAGGTCCCGGGCGTTGCCCTGCGCGGCGTTGATCCGATCCGCGCCGGCCCCCGCGCGGATCGTGTCCGCCAGGCGGCTGCCGCGGATCCGCTCACCCTTCTTCGTGCCCCCGATCGTGCGAGCGTAGCCAGGCGGGCACTTGCGGGCGGGGGCAGTGCAGAGCGTAACGAGGGGCGATGGGATCGCTCCGGCCGCGCGGGCGCGCAGCTTCAGCAGCCTGCCGTTCGGGGTCACGGTCGTCTTGCCGC
>CAZARJ010000154.1:0-4924 GCA_964487515.1 uncultured Conexibacteraceae bacterium
AGCGCCGGCGGCGAGTCGCCGCCGGCCTCGCGGGTACGGGTCCCGTATGCCGACCGGCGCGACGATCGGAATTGCCCTGCTGGGCTGCGTCACGCTGCTGGCGCTGGTGCCGATCCGGCGGCCGGTCGTGCTCGCCAAGCTGGCCTTCCTCGTCAGCGCCAGCGTCAACGAGCTGCCGCTGCTCTTCATCGCCCTGCTGCTGCTCACGATCGTCCCTGCGCTCGCCGGGGGCGGGGTCGAGGGGGCGGGCGGCTGGGTCGTGATCGGCCTGGGCGCGGCGGCGATCGCCGGTCAGACGGCGATCGCGTGGCGGGGCGCGCGGACGGGCCCCGCCGTCGCGCGCGCCCTCGAGGAGGCGTTCGGTGACGTGGCGCCGACGGGCGGAGGGGGCCGGTCCCCGATCGCGCCCCTGCTCTGGCCCTGGCCGGTCCGGCCGGCGGCCGTCGAGCGCATCGGCAACCTCAGCTACGGGGAGGCGGGGCGGCACAACGCCCTCGATCTCTACCGCCACCGCTCGCGGCCGCAACGGGCGCCGGTCCTGCTCTACATGCACGGCGGCGGCTACTCGGGCGGCGACAAGCGGCGCGAGGGGCGGCCGCTGCTGCACCGGCTCGCGGAGCGGGGCTGGGTCTGCCTCAGCGCCAACTACCGGCTGCGCCCGCGGGCGAGCTTCCCGGAGCACCTGATCGACGCCAAGCGGGCGATCGCCTGGGTGCGCGCGCGGGGCGCCGACTACGGCGCCGACCCGGAGCGGCTGCTCGTCGCCGGCAGCTCCGCGGGCGGCCATCTGGCCGCCTTCGCGGCCCTGACCCAGAACGACCCCGCCCTGCAGCCGGGCTTCGAAGAGGCGGACACCTCGGTCAGCGCCGCGATCACCCTGGCCGGCTACCTGGGCCCCTACTACGGGCAGGGCCCGGAGAGCTCGCCGCTGGCCCACGTCCACGCCGGCGCGCCGCCGTTCTTCATCGCCCAGGGCGCCAACGACACCTTCTCGCCCCGGTTCGTGGACATCGCGCGCAGGTTCGCGGACGGCCTGCGCGACGTCTCGGCGGCGCCCGTCGTCTACGCGGAGCTGCCCGGCGGCCAGCACTCCTTCGACGTCTTCCACTCGCTCCGCTTCGCCGCCGTCATCGACGGGATCGAGTCATTCGCCGCCCGGGTGCTGTCCACGCCGGGTTGACGTCCTCGGGTCAGCCCGAGGGGATCGGGCGCTCGGCCAGGGCGGTGGCCACCGCGAGCAGGTTCGCCGCCGCCGCCTCGCCGGTCGTCCGCGACCACTCGTGGCCCTCCTCGCTCTCCAGGTAGCTGTCGCCGGGGCCCGGGCCGCGATTCCAGTACGTCCAGGACTGGCCGGGGACCGTGTAGCCGATGTCGACCAGGCCGCCCGCGACCTCGGAGATCACGTGGTGGGCGCCGTCCTCGTTGCCGGTGACGACCACGCCCGCGACCCGGTTGTAGGCGACCGGGCGGCCCTCGTCGTCGGTCTCGGAAAGCATCGCGTCCATGCGCTCCAGGACCCGCTGGGCGATGCTGGAAGGGCGGCCGAGCCAGGTGGGCGTGGCGATGATCAGGATCTCGGACCCGAGCAGCTTCGCGTGGATCGCGGGCCAGTCGTCGCCGTCGCCGAGGTCGGTCTCGATCCCGGGTGGGATCGAGTGGTCGGCGGCGCGCACCGCGCTCACCTCGACGCCCTGCTCGCGCAGGGACCCGGCGACGATCTCCGCGAGCGCCTCTGTGTTCGACTCCGCAGGGCTCGCCTTCAGCGTGCAGTTGACTATCAGCGCCCGAAGCGCCATCGGCATCACGTCCTTTCCGGTCTGAGCGGGCGCTACCCGGCGCGGCGGCGGCCAAACTGGCCGCGCCCGACCACCACGGCGCCCCCCGCCCGGCCCGCCCCGCGGGGGCGGGCGGGCTCGTAGCCGAGCTCCTCCAGCGCATCCCCGAACGCGTCGTGCATCGCGTCCTGCTCCGCCGGGGAGAGGTTCTCCCGCCAGGAGCCGGGCCGCGCCAGCCGCGCCCGGTTGCCGGGGCCGGCCGCCGCGTCGGGCAGGCGCTCGAAGCGATGGCGCGCGGCGGCCTCCGCCAGCCCCGCCGCCGGCAGCCCGAGCGTCGCGCGGATCTCCTCCAGGCAGGCCTCCGTGTCGATCCGGAGGCGCTCGTAGCGGACCAGCACGCGGTCGGCCGGGTCTCGCTGCTCGAAGGCGCGCGCGACCGCGCGGCTGCGGTGGACCCAGACGGTGGCCAGCCAGCGGATCAGGGCGATCCGGCCCTCGGGAGCGACCGCGAAGGCGCCGCCGGGGATCGCCCAGGAGCCATCCCGGTAGGCGTCGAGCCACGAGTCGACCACGTCGCGGCCGTCGCGCAGCAGGAAGATGAGCTTCGAGTCGGGGAAGAGCCCGGCGAGCAGGGGCGCGGCCTGGGAGCCGGGCTCCTTGACCAGGCACAGCGGGTCCGGCTCGCCCGGGAGCAGGTCATCCGCCTGCGCGGCGAAGCGCGCCGCGATCAGCTCACGCAGCGGACCCGACCAGCGGTCGCGGTGGCGCTCGGCGAAGAAGTAGCCCGGCTCATCCGCCTTCACGTCGAGCAGCGTCCGCAGCTCCGGCGGCTCGCCGTCGGCGATCGCCCAGGCGAGCGGGATCGGCCGCCAGACGCCGAGGTGGTGGCCCAGGTGGGGGTCGTCGATCGGCACCACGCCCTCGAGGTCGGAGAGCATGTGCAGAAGCCAGGAGCTGCCGCTGCGCGAGGAGCCGAAGATCCAGGCGATCCTCATGGTGGCCCCCCGCTACCCCGCATGAACGCCCGGAAAACCCCGCGCACGCCCCGGTGGCGCCCCAGGGGCCCGGACCGCGGGCACGGTCCCGGGGTCGCGCTCCGGGGGAAGCGGTGCCCGGGTGTCAGCCGCGTGCGCCCGGGTAGGTGGGAGGAAGCGAGATGGCGCGGCTCGGATACACCCTCTCCAGCGAGGAGTTCGACGCCCCGGCCCTGGCCGGGCTCGCGGAGCGCGCCGAGCGGGCGGGCTTCGAGTTCGCCTCGATCTCCGACCACTTCCACCCGTGGGTCGACGCGCAGGGCGAGAGCCCCTTCGTCTGGGCCGTGCTCGGGGCCGTGGCCGCCCGCACGGAGCGGATCGGGCTGATGACCGGAGTCACCTGCCCGACGATGCGGATCCACCCGGCGATCGTCGCCCAGGCGGCCGCCACCGCGGCGCAGCTTCTGCCGGGACGCTTCGCGCTCGGGGTGGGGACCGGGGAGAACCTGAACGAGCACATCGTCGGCGAGCGCTGGCCCGGCGTGGTCGAGCGCCAGGCGCGGCTCGAGGAGGCGGTCGCGATCATCCGCGAGCTCTGGAGCGGCAGGCTCGTGAGCCACCGCGGCGAGCGCTTCACGGTCGAGAACGCCCGCCTCTACACGCTTCCCGACGAGCCGCCCCCGCTGCTGATGGCGGTGGCCGGCGAGCGCTCGGTGGAGCTGGCGGCGCGCGTCGCCGACGGGATCGTGGGCACCGCGCCGGTGGCCTCGTCGACCGAGCAGTTCCGCGCGCGGGGCGGCGCGGGGAAGCCCGCCTACGGGCAGCTCGACGTCTGCTGGCACGAGGACGAGGAACGCGCGTGCGAGCTGGCTTTGGAGCGCTGGCCCAACGCCGCCATCGGCGGGGGTCTCTCCGGGGAGCTGCCGCTGCCGGCGCACTTCGAGGAGGCGGCCGAGCCGCTCCGGCCCGCCGACATCGCCGAGAGCGTCGTCTGCGGCCCCGATCCCGAGCGCCACCGCGCCGCGATCCAGGAGTACGTGGACGCCGGCTACGACCACGTCTACATGCATCAGATCGGCCCCGACCAGGAGGGCTTCTTCGACTTCTACGAGCGCGAGATCCTGCCCGCCTACGCCTGAGGGAAAGGCCGCGCCCGCCCGGGTGGTGGTGTGCCGGCCGGGCTTCCTTCCCGGCCGGCACCCGCTCGCGCTCAGGTCTTCGCGCTCTGGCGCTGTCCCTGATGCACGCCTTCCGCCAGCTCCTCGACCAGCTTCGCGTTGAACGCGGGCAGGTCGTCCGGCCTGCGGCTGCTGACCAGGCCCTGGTCGGTGTGGACCTCCTCGTCGACCCACTTGGCGCCCGCGTTGCGGAGGTCGGTCTGCAGGCTCGGGTACGAGGTCATCGTCCGGTCGGCGACCACGTCGGCCTCGATCAGCGTCCACGGGCCATGGCAGATCACGCCCACCGGCTTGCCGGCCGCGAAGGCGGAGCGCACGAAGCGCACCGCGGTCTTGTCGGTCCGCAGCTTGTCGGCGTTGACCACCCCGCCGGGTAGGACGAGGCCGTCGTAATCGGCGATGTCCGCTTCGCCGACAGCGCGATCGGCGGTGAAGGTGTCTCCTCTGTCGAGGTGGTTGAAGGCCTGGATCTCGCCCTGCTCCGGCGCCAGCAGGTCGGCCTCCGCCCCGGCGTCCCGCACCGCCTTCAGCGGCTCCGTCAGCTCGACCTGCTCGACCCCCACGTTGGCGACCAGGAACGCGATCCGCTTGCCGCTCAGATCTTCCGACATCTTGCCTCCTCGGATGGATTGGACTTTGCGGCCCGCCGGCTCGAACGCCGCACCGCGCAGCGCGCGGTTGGTCTTCTCACCCGAAGGCGGGAACCGGGCCTGCCGGTAAAAGCCGCCGGGATTCGGCCGGCGGGCCATTGCTCGTTCCGTCGCCTTCCGGGTACCCCCGGCGCGGCGCGGCGAAACCGGCGCCGGCTCCGTCCCGGGCCGCTAGCTGGCGCCCGCCACGGCGCGCTGAAGCTGGGCCTTGCTCATCTTCGAGCGGCCCTCGATGTTCAGCTTCTTGGCGTCGTTGTAGAGCTGATCGCGCGTGCGGCCGCCGGGGCCGTGTCCCGAGCGCTTGCCGCCGCGGCTGCTCGCCGAGCGGCCCCGGGTGGAGCTGCGCG
>CAZARJ010000155.1:0-4921 GCA_964487515.1 uncultured Conexibacteraceae bacterium
GCCGTACTGCGGCAACGGGTGGCCGGTCACGCTCTTGATCGCATCGATCTCGTCGCAGGAGGCATCGGCCGCGCTCAGGTCCCCGTCGACGGTCTGCGAGAGCATCAGCAGGCTGAGGGCGATCGGCAGCACGGTGAGCACCCCGCCCGCCCGGGCGAGATCGACCTGCCGGTGCGCGAGCACCCGCAGCGTGTCCGCGTCCCAGAGATCCTGGGCCGCGCGCGAGGCGAACCACACCCAGTGCAGCTCGAGCGCGTCGGGCGCCTGCTCCAGGAAGGCGCGCTGAGCCCGCCGCAGGGTCGGGATCGCGGCGCGCTGTCCACGGGCGGCGAGCAGGGCCTGGCCACGCAGGATCAGGTCACGGGCGCGGTCGGAGTCGTCGCCGTCGGTCGCCACGAGGATCGCCTCGGCCACCTCGCTGACGATGCCGGCGTCGCCGAGCCGGCCGCCGTAGATCGCCGCAGCGAGCGCCTCGATGTAGGTGTCGCGGGCGAGGGCCGAGTCGAAGCTCTCGAGCCGGCGGCCCGCCGCCAGCAGCAGGCGCGCTCCCCCGGCCTCGCGGCGCAGCGCGTAGCCGGACCGCGCCCGCAGGCGAGCGATCAACGCCTCCTGCAGGGGCGTCAGGGGATGACCGTGGGCGCTGTCCAGCAGGCGGAGGGTTGCCTCCGGGGCGCCCGCGTCGTGCTTCGCCTCGGCGGCAGCGATCAGCCGCTCGGCACGCCGGATCGGATCGGGAGACAGCTCCGCCGCGCGCTCCAGGAAGGCGGCCGCGGCGGCAGCTCCGCCCCTGGTTCGCGCCCGCGCCGCCGAGCGCTCCAGGTCGGCGGCGACCTCCTCGTCCCGGCCGAGCGTCGCCCGCGCCCGGTGCCACGCACGGCGGTCGGGGTCGCTCTCGGCCGCGGTCGCCTGGGCCAGCGCGGCATGGGCCTCCCGCCGCTCCTCGGGCCGCGCGGCCCGGTAGACGGCGGCGCGCACCAGCGGGTGGCGAAAGCCGACCCGGGTGCCGACGGCCAGCGCGCCCGACGCCTCGGCGGCATCGACGTCGGCCGCCTCCAGGCCGGCGACCTCGCTCGCCCGCCAGAGCAGCGCCGGATCGCCGGTCGGGTCGGCGGCGGCGAGCAGCAGCAGCCTGCGGGCGGCGGAGGAAAGCGGCTCGAGCTGGGCGATCAGGCTCTGCTCGATCCGGCTCTCCAGCGGCATCGCGCCCGTGACGCTGAACCCGCCCGCGAGCTCGGCCGGGCTCAGGGAGCGGGGCAGGACCTGCAGCGCGAGCGGGTTGCCTCGCGCCTCCGCGATCAGCTGGTCGCGGACGCGACGGTCGATCGCGCCCGGCAACGCCAGCTGCAATAGCTCGCGCGCGTCCGCGTCGCCCAGCCCCTCGACCCGCAGCCGCGGCAGGTCGCCGAACGCCCCGTCGACCTCGCGCATCGCCAGCACCACCGCGACGCTCTCCGCCCCCAGCCGCCGGGCCGCGAAGGCGATCGCACTCGCCGAAGCCTGATCGAGCCACTGCGCGTCGTCGACGATGCAGAGGAGGCCGCGCTCGGTCGCCATCTCGGTCAGCAGCCCGAGCACGGCCAGGCCGACCAGGAACGGATCCGGCGGCGGCGCCTCGCGGAGGCCGAACGCGGCTTCGAGGGCGACACGCTGGGGGTCGGCGAGCTTCGCCTCCGGGCCCAGCGCTGGGCCGCAGAGTTGCTGCAGCCCGGCGTACGCGAGCTCCATCTCCGACTCCGACGCGGCGACGCGCTCGACCCTGACGCCATCGCGGGCCCGTCCCGCGAGGTGGTCGAGCAGCGCCGTCTTACCGACCCCGGCCTCGCCGCAGACCACGAGCGAGCCGCTGCTTCCGCTCCGCGCCCGGCTCACGAGCCCGCCGAGCTCGCGCAGCTCGCGACTGCGACCCCGGAGCGGCACGGCTTCGGTCTCGTTCAACGGTCGCTGCGCGGGCTGTTCATACGCTCTCTCCTTCGCCAGAGCCTAGTCCTGTCTTGCGGGTGGCGGGTCCGACTGGCCACCCCGACAGGCGTCATGGCTGATGCGAGCGCCGCCCGGCTGAGCGAGGGTCGGGGCATGCCGGATCCAGCTGGATCGGGCTCCCCGAAACGAAAGGCACTCGCGATGAAGATCGTCGTAATCGGCGGCACCGGGCTGGTCGGCTCGCAGGTCGTCACCAAGCTCCAGGAAAACGGCCACGAGGCGCTGGCCGCGACCCCGAAGACCGGCGTCGACACGATCACCGGCGCCGGCGTGGACGACGTTCTGCGCGACGCGGACGTCGTCTTCGACGCCTCCAACGCCCCGGTCTGGGACGACGCGGCGGTGCTCGAGTTCTTCCGCACCTCCTCCCACAACCTGACCGCGGCGGCGGGGCGCGCCGGCCTGAGCCACTACGTGGCGATGTCGATCGTCGGCGCCGACCGGCTTCCCGAGAGCGGCTACCTGCGGGCCAAGGTCGCCCAGGAAGAGGTGGTCCGCCGGGCGCCGGTCCCGTTCACGATCGCCCGCGCGACCCAGTTCTTCGAGTTCACCGGCCGGATCGCGGACGCGGGCACGGACGGCGAGACGGTGCGCGTCCCGCCGGCGCTCTTTCAGCCCGCGGCGGTCACCGAGCTCGCTGCCGTGCTCGCGGATATCGCCGCGGGTACGCCGGGCGGGGGCGTGACCGAGGTCGCCGGGCCCGAGCCGCTGCACATGGACGAGGCCGTGGCGCAGCTGCTCGCCGCCGAGGGCGATCCGCGGACGGTCGTCAGCGATCCCGGCGCGCGCTATTTCGGGACGGAGCTGGCCGCCGAGTCGCTGCTGCCCGCCGCCGGAGCCCGCCTCACCCCCACCCCTTTCCACGACTGGCTCGGACGGCGATAGGCGCCCTGGGTCCCGACAAACCCCCAACGAGAGGAGCACCCCATGAATCCCACCATCGTCCTCGTCCACGGCGCGTTCGCCGAGTCGGCGAGCTGGAGCCGCGTCATCGAGCCGCTGTCGGAGGCGGGCCACCACGTGATCGCGGCGGCGAACCCGCTGCGCGGCGTGGCGTCCGACGCCGCGGCGCTCAGCGACCTGCTCGCGACCGTCGAGGGCCCAGTGGTCCTCGTCGGCCACTCCTACGGCGGGATGGTGATCTCGAACGTCGCCGCCGACGCAGCCGACATCGTCGGCCTCGTCTACGTGGCCGCCTTCGCCCCGGAGCCGGGCGAGGACTGCATCGCGCTGTCGGAGCGCTTCCCCGGAAGCACCCTCGGCGAGGCGCTGCAGCCGATCGCCCGCGCCGACGGATCCACGGACCTGGCGATCGCCCAGGACCGCTTCCACGAGCAGTTCGCGGCCGACCTGCCGGCCGAGCTCGCCCGGACGCTGGCCTGCACCCAGCGGCCGATCGCGCAGGCGGCGCTCGCGGAGGGCTCCGGGGCACCGTTGTGGAGAAAGGTCCCCTCCTGGTTCCTCTACGGATCCGAGGACCGCAACATCCCGGCCGAGCTGCAGCGCTTCATGGCCGAGCGGGCCGGAGCGCGGCGCTCGATCCGGGTCGAGGGCGCCTCGCACGCGATCGCGGCCTCGAACCCCGAGTCGACCGTCGAGCTGATCACCGCGGCGGCGCACGCCCCGGTGGCGGCCTGACCGTAGGCGGATTCGGGCCCCGGCCGGCGCCCGCCAGAGGCCCGGCCGGGGCTCGCCCGCAGCGCACCCCGCACCACTTCACGTCCACACCGCCCGAACGAGCCCTGCCAACCGCACGCCGCCAGAGAGAAGGAGATCACCATGCACGCGATAACCGTCGAGTCGGTCAGCCCGGAGGAGGTCGCCGACGGCGTCACCGAGCTCTGGGCCGACGGCATCCTGCTCGCCTACACGATCTACGACGACGGCGATCTGATGCTGCGCATCGACCCGCGCCCCGACGGCCCCGTCACGATCGGGGTCCGCAGCCTCGCCGACGCGCTCGCCGAGGTCAACCGCGTCCTGGCGCTGGGCCGATGACCGGCGCCGAGACGCTCCCTCGGCCGCGGGAGCAGAGGCGAGAGGCGCTGCGGATCGTCGTGGTCGGCGGCACGGGCCTGATCGGCTCGCGGGTCGTGGCGCTGCTGCGGGCAGCCCGGCAGGAGCCGATGGCCGCGGCACCCACCACCGGCGTCGATACGATCAGCGGCGCGGGCCTGGCCCGGGCTTTGGACGGAGCGGACGTCGTCGTCGACGTCTCGAACGCTCCCTCCTACGGGGACGAGGTAGCGGCGATGGACTTCTTCGTCACCTCGACGCGGAACCTGCTCGCTGCCGAGGCCGCAGCCGGCGTGGGCCACCACGTCACGCTGTCGGCGATCGGCACGCGCCGGCTCACGGAGAGCCCCTACTTCCGCGCCAAGATCGCGCAGGAGCGGCTGATCCGCGATGCCTCGATCCCGTACTCGTTCGTGCACGCCGGGCCGTTCTTCGAGCTCGTCCCGGGCATCGCCGCCGCCGCGACGCACGGCGACACCGTGCGGCTGGCGCCGATCCCGATCCAGCCGATCGCCGGCGCCGAGGCAGCGGCGGCGGTCGCCGACATCAGCCAGGGCCCGCCGGTCGGCGGGATCGCGGAGGTCGCGGGGCCGGAGCGCCTGCTGCTCGATCAGTTCGTGCGGCACGGGCTGCTCGCGCGCGGCGAGCCGCGGACCGTCGTCCCCGATCCCGGGGCGCGCTACTTCGGCGCCGAGCTGCACGACCGGATCCTGCTCCCGGGCCGGAACGCCCGCCGGGGCCGGCTGCGCTTCCACGACTGGCTGCTGACCCGGCCGACCCCGACGTCCCTGCTCGCCCCCGGGCGGGCGGGACGAGCCCGGCCGCCGGGGTGGCACATCTGACCCCGGCTCGCCGCCGACGCGACGAGCAAGCGCCGGCGGCGAGTCGCCGCCGGCCTCGCGGGTACGGGTCCCGTATGCCGACC
>CAZARJ010000156.1:0-3045 GCA_964487515.1 uncultured Conexibacteraceae bacterium
CGCGGAGATCGGCTCCTACTACCCATGGGAGTCGACAGCGGAATCAAAGCCCGCTCAGTAGCTGCGACGGTCCGCCTCTCAGAGCTCGAACTCGGTGCCGGCCGGGCCGAGGTTGGCGATCTCGGTGCCGTTGAGGCGCGAGCGCTCGCCCCAGGCCTCGTGGATGTGGCCGCAGACCGCCAGGGGCGGGGCCTTGGCCTCGATCGCCGCCAGGATCGCGGTGCTGCCGAGGCTCTGGCCGGCGGAGCTGCGGTCGCAGTGGCCCTTGGGCGGGGAGTGGACGACGAGGACCGCCCCCTCGGGGCAGGCCTCGAGCCGCGCCGCCGCCTCCTCCTCGCTGAGGTCAAAGCTCCAGTCCCAGGGCGTGGTCGGGATCCCGGCGCCGAGGCCGAAGACCGTCGCGCCGGCGACCTCGGCCGTCTCGCCGTGCAGCACCGTCGCCGCGGGCCAGGCCGCGCAGGCCTCGCGCAGGGCGTCCTCGGTCTCGTTGTTGCCGGGGACGACGACCGTCGGCGTCTCGATCGCCGCCAGAGCGCCGATCGCCTCCTCCAGGCCGGCGTGCTGGTTGGCGAAGTCGCCCGCGCCGATGACGAGGTCGTAGCCGGCGCTGCGCGCGACCAGGTCGCGGGCCCGGTCGAGGTCGCGGTGCAGGTCGCTGAAGGCGAGGACCCTCATCGGCCCGCTCCCGTCCCGGTCGCACCTTGATCGCCGCCGCCCGGGCCCGCTCCGCTCGCCGGGCCCTGACCTCCCCCTCCTGGCCCCGGCCCTGCCACCGCGCCCGCGCCGTCCTCGACCACCAGCTCGCGCACCCGCAGGCGCCCGACCTCGAGCTCCCCGATCTCGACCCGGTCCAGGGACGAGTGCCCGATCGACGCGCGGCCGACCCGCAGGCGCCCGATCGCCAGGGCGCCGATCGCGACCGCGCCGATCGCCGCCGCCGCCAGCGCCAGAGGAGCCGCCGCGGTCGGCCCGAGCGCCGCGGGCCCGCGCGCGACGGCCTTGCGCACCTCCAACCCGGATCGATCTCGATCGTGGCGGGAGAGACGCATCCCGATCCCGTTGCGTGCTTCGTCAGCGGCCATCGTTCATTCCTTCCCTCGGGCTCCAGAAGACAATCTCATGTTGAACCTCTAACCTCGCGCCGGTGAAATCGGACCCCCCGGTCCCCGCGAACGATCTCATGCCCTCCGCGAACGCTCCCAAATCCTCCGTCGACGGCGCCATCGTCGCCTGCCGGGACCTGCGCCGCCGCTTCGGCGAGGGCGAGGCCGCGGTCGAGGCGCTGCGCGGCGTCGACGTCGAGTTCCCGGCCGGGGAGCTGACCGCGATCGTCGGGCCCTCCGGCTCCGGCAAGTCGACCCTGATGCACCTGCTGGCCGGCCTCGACAAGCCGACCTCGGGGCAGGCCTGGATCGACGGGGTCGAGGTGACCTCGCTCGGCGACAAGGGCCTGACCGAGCTGCGCCGCGAGAAGCTCGGCTTCATCTTCCAGTTCTTCAACCTCGTCCCCGTCCTCGACGCCGAGGAGAACGTGAAGCTGCCGCTGAAGATCGCCGGGCGCGACGTCGACGAGGCCTGGGTCGATCAGCTCCTGGAGACGGTCGGGCTCGACGAGCGGCGCAGCCACCGGCCCTCGGAGCTGTCCGGGGGCCAGCAGCAGCGGGTGGCGATCGCCCGGGCGCTGGTCAGCCGGCCCGCGGTCGTCTTCGCCGACGAGCCGACCGGCAACCTCGACTCGAAGTCGGGCACCGGCGTCCTCGACCTGCTGCGGCACTCCGTGGACGAGCTCGACCAGACCGTGGTCATGGTCACCCACGACCCGAAGGTGGCCTCGTTCGCGGACCGCGTCCTGCTGCTCGCCGACGGCCGGCTCGCCGCCGATCGCCGCTGCGAGGGCGAGGACGAAGTCATCGAGTTGATGCGCGAGGTCTAGACCTTGCCGGCGCTCGCCCTGCGCGGTCTCGGGGCCCGCAAGCTGCGCGCCGCGCTGACGGCCTTCGCGATCCTGCTCGGCGTCGCGATGATCGCCGGCACCTTCATGCTGAAGGGGTCGGTCGACAAGGCCTTCGACGGGATCTTCGCCGAGGCCAACGCCGGCGTCGACGTGACGGTGCAGCCGAAGCTCGCCTTCGAGGGCAGCTTCGACATGCCGGAGTCGAGGGCGACCCTTCCCGCGGGGCTGCTCGAGAAGGTCGAGTCCGTGGACGGGGTCCAGAAGGCCGCCGGCGGGATCAGCAACGGTCAGGCGATCGCGATCCTGGACGAGAACGGCGACCGCATCGGTCCGCCCTCCGGGGGGCCGCCGCAGATCGCCAACAGCGTCAGTCCGGAGCCCTTCAACCCGTTCACCTGGACCGAGGGCGGGCCGCCGACGAGCGCCGATCAGGTCGCGGTCGACTCGATCACCGCGGATGCCGAGGACTACGAGATCGGCCAGCGGATCACGATCAGCGGCCGCGCCGGGGCGAAGCAGTACACGCTCTCGGGCATCGGGCGCTTCGGCTCCGGGGTGCCGCTCGGCGGGGCCAGCCTGGCCGTCTTCACGCTGGAGGAGGCGCAGCGGATCACCGGCAGCCGCGGACGCTACGACGCGATCAGCGTGGAGGCTGCCGACGGCGTCACGCCCGAGGAGCTCAGCGATCGTCTCAACGCGGCGCTTCCAGCCGACGCGCAGGCCAAGACCGGCGCCGAGGACGCCGCGCAGCAGTCCGCCGACATCAAGGACGGCTTCGGCTTTCTGACCACGACGCTGCTCGTCTTCGCCGGGATCTCGGTCTTCGTCGGCGCTTTTTTGATCTTCAACACGTTCTCGATCACGGTCGCCCAGCGGACGCGCGAGTTCGGGATGCTGCGCACGCTCGGCGCTTCCTCGCGCCAGGTGCTGGCGACGGTCCTGCTCGAGGCGCTGCTGCTCGGGCTGATCGCCTCGGGCCTCGGCATCCTCGCCGGCCTCGGGTTCGTGGAGCTGGTCACGGGCGCCTTCAAGGCGATGGGCTTCGAGCTGCCGCAGTCGGGCACCGTGATCAACGCGCCCGCGATCGTCGC
>CAZARJ010000156.1:3145-4890 GCA_964487515.1 uncultured Conexibacteraceae bacterium
ACCGGGCGCCTGGCGCGCGAGAACACGCTCCGCAACCCGAGCCGCACCGCGACCACCTCGGCGGCGCTGATGATCGGCGTCGCCCTCGTCGTCTTCGCGGCCGTCTTCGCCTCCTCGGCGACGAAGTCGGTCGGGCAGGCGCTCGACGAGACCTTCATCGGCGATCTGGTGATCAGCAACACCGACGGCTTCTCCCCGTTCACCCCGGAGGTCGCGCCGGCGCTCGAGAAGGTGCCGGGGATCGACGTCGTCTCCCCGGTCACCGGTGCGCCGGCGGAGATCGAGGCCGGGGGCGAGCAGCAGCGCAAGGTCGTCAACGGCATCGACCCCTCCACGCTCGCCGCGGTCGGCAGGCTCGACTGGGAGGACGGCTCCGACGCGCTGCTCTCCCGGCTCGGCCCCGACGACGCGCTGGTCGAGTCCGAGTGGGCCGCCGACAACGGGGTCGAGGTGGGCGACACGGTCAACCTGACGACGGCAACCGGGGAGCGGATTCCCGTCCACGTGCGGGGGAGCGTGCGCGACCGCATCCAGTTGCTCGTCTCGGCGGTGGCGCTGCCGGTCGAGACGCTGCGTAAGCGCTTCGACGCCAAGCAGGATTTCGCGCTGCTCGTGCGCTACGCGGAGGGCGCCGATCCGGACCGCACCCGGGACGCGGTCGACCGGCTGCTGGAGCAGCGCTTCCCGCAGGTCCAGGCGCGCTCGCAGCAGCAGTTCAAGCAGGAGCAGGAGGACGCGATCAACCAGATCCTCGCCCTGATCTACGTGCTGCTGACGCTCTCGGTCGTGGTCAGCCTGTTTGGGGTCGTGAACACGCTGGTGCTCACGATCTACGAGCGCACGCGGGAGCTCGGGATGCTGCGCGCGATCGGGGCCTCGAAGCGGCAGATCCGCAGGATGATCCGCTACGAGTCGCTGATCACGGCGATGATCGGCGCCCTGATCGGGGCGGCGATCGGGGTGCTCGTGGCGATCGCGGCGGTCGAGGCGCTGGCGAGCGAGGGCCTGGTGCTCGGGATCCCGGTCGGCGCGATCGTCCTGGTGCTCGTCCTGGCGGGCTTTGCGGGTATCCTGGCCGGCGTCTGGCCGGCGCGCCGGGCCTCGCGGATCGAGGTCATGGAAGCCCTTCAGTACGAGTAGCAATGGCGAACGAGCAGACATCGCTGGCCGGCCGGCGCGTCCTGATCACGGGCGGCGCGCGCGGGATCGGCGCCGCCCTCGCCAAGCGCCTGCACGAGCGCGGCGCCCGGGTCGCGCTGGCGGGGCTCGAGGACGAGCTGCTCGCGGAGACCGCGGAGGCCTGCGGCGGGGCTCCCTGGCGGCGCTGCGACGTGACCGAGCGCGCGCAGGTCGAGGCCGCGGTCGAGGAGCTGGTCGGCGGGCTCGGCGGGCTCGATGTGGTGGTCGCCAACGCGGGCGTCGCCGCGCAGCTGCCCCTGGACGGCGGCGATCCGGAGGTCTTCGAGCGGACGATGCACGTAAACGCCTTCGGCGTCTACTACACGCTGCGCGCGGCCGCTCCCCACATCAGCCACCCGAACGGCTACGCGCTGCCGATCGCGTCCCTCGCGGCGGCCCTGCACGCGCCGCTGCTCGGCGCCTACAGCGCCTCCAAGGCCGCGGTCGAGGCGCTCGGCAACACGCTCCGGGTCGAGCTGCGCGCCAGCGGCGCCAAGGTCGGGGTGGGCTACTTCGCCGAGATCGACACCGACATGACCAGCCGCGGCTTCGGCACCGAGGCGGCG
>CAZARJ010000157.1:0-4836 GCA_964487515.1 uncultured Conexibacteraceae bacterium
TCGGCCTTGTAGGTCTGCCAGTCCGAGTCGCTGAGATCGGGCGAGCCGTCGGCGTTCTTCTTGCCCGGGTTCTGCCAGGAGTCGATGTGCAGCGTCGTCTCCGGCGGCTCCGCACACCGGGTCGGGTTGCTCAGGAACGGCTTGATCGGCCCCCAGTCGGGCTGGTAATGGGCTTGGTCGTCGGCGGCGAGCCCGGTGGCGGGAATGCCGCAGTCGGCGAAGAAGCTCGGTAGCTGATCGAAGACCAGATCGCACGGGCCGGTCGCACGCGCATTTGTTGAGTAGGCCGCCGCATCGGCAGCGCGGAAGGGATCATGGCTCGAATCCCACGGCGTCCCCCAGAGGGTGATCTGAGTCGCATGCACGGGTGCAGCCGGGGGAATCGCCGGCACCGTAGTCGTGATGCCCCGATCGCTATCCGTACGCACCGAAGCAGCGATCGGGATGTTGGTCAGCGTCGCCGAGAAGCCGATCAGGAACTCTGCGGTCTTGCCCTTACGGGCCGCGACGTTGAAGATCGGCCGCCGCTCCGTGATGAAGAAGGGACCGTCGAGCGTCGTTGTCGCGATCCCAACCTGTGTCTCTGGGGGACATTGCGGAGGCACGGTGCGAGCAGCGATCGCGGGACATGCCGGCACCGCGGTCGGATTGCCGGCCAGCCCGGGAGGCAACTCGAGAACGACATCGCGTATGCCACCGTCGACGCCAGGCAGGTTGCCTGCCGGGATCGGATCCCCGCGGTTCAACCAAAGGGTCGTCGTCGCATCAGGGTGGGCGCCCGCCTGGGTGACCGGCGCTAGGCGCCAGCTCGGCGGCGAGAACCAGATCTCGTCGGGAGAGGGGTTCGCGCTCGGGGTTCCTAAGTCGATGCAATCTGGTGCGATCGCCGGAGCGGCGCCTTCTTCCGCATCCAACGCGCCGAGATCGCAGGTGCCGGCCCAAAATGCCTGCTCACCCGGGAAAGCAGGCGCACTGGGCGCACCGTCGACGTTCACCGCGCTGATCCCGAAGTTGTCTCCATATGCGGCTCGCGCGCTGGAGCTCCATGCAAGCGCCACCAGCAACGAGAGAGAGAGGGCGATCCCGCTCAAGACGGTCGTCCGCAAATATCCACTCCTCGTCCCCTGCATCCCAGCCTCCCTCATCGAGTCGGTCTTCCTCGGCTCTTGCCTCATCGGTCACTCCCCGCTCCGCAGCGGCCCATCTTTCGTTTCGCGCTTCGCGCTTGCTTGCGGGCGGCGCCTGCCCGGCGACGGAGCACCTGCGCGCTACGCTGGCGGGCGCGCGCCTGACGGCGAAGACGCTGGGCCCGGTTGCGGGACGCCTGCGTGGCACGCCGCCGGTCGCGCCGAGCAGCGCGACGTGCGCGCGTCGCGCGGTGGGTGAGCCGCTTCGCCCGTCGCTCGGCCTTGGCGCGACGCCGCTCGAGCCGTTCACAGCGGCGTGCCTTCCCGCGATCCGCGCCACGATTTCCAGGGCCTTCGTATCCGGCGCTGCCGGGGTTGTCACCCGACGGCTCACCAGAGCGAGGGCCCTGACAATCATCACCTACGCACTCTTCCGGTGACGGCGTATACGGAAAGCCGCCACCGACGCGAGCGTCGTAGATGTCGAAGTCACCCGGATCTATCTCGCGCGGGTCGATCGGCTTCGAGGTCTGGAAGAAGACATCACGACCGTCGACGCTGGCGCCACTCAGGTAGGAGTCATCCGCGCTGTCCCCCGGAGAAACCAGTTCGAGGTCGCCATCGCGCCACCGGTAGACATCCATCCGCCGGCCATTGACGTCATTGGCGGTGAGCGAGCGACGCGATTGGAAGAAGACATCACCTCGCTCCGAGACGAGCAAGTGGCGAAGACCGTCGAGGCCCCGCCACGCCTCCGTGAGCCCCCCGCCAGATGGTTCGAAGCCGAGATCGGCGTTGCATTGCACGCTACCGCTCGCCACACATGTGTAAGGGCCACCTGGGGAGTCACTCTGAGATGCGGATACGCGTGTGAGCCGGTCGGCCGCAGAGTCGTACGCGTAGACATCATATGCGGAGTCATCATCATCGGCGGTGAGTTGAGCGGCGGTCAGGAAGGTGACCACGTCCGCGGACGAGTCTCCGACCTGGGCACCGAAGAAGCAGCTGTTCTTCATGACCCTCGGCTCCCCGACAGGCGGCGTTCCGGCAACCTCTAACGTGCCCCCCGGAGTCGGGTAGGAGGCCGCGCAGTTGGCGAGATTCGTGCCGGTGGCCAGCGGGAGGGCGGCGATGAACTTCCAGCGCGCGGCACCACTCTTGGCATGGTCGTACAGATAGAGATTGCGGCTCGCCGAATTGGCCGGCGTGCCGCTCGGAGCTGCGCCAGGAGCGCTGCCGACAGGCGGTTCGTTAACGGCACCGGGGATCGGCGACGCGGTGACGAAGTAGGCGCGGCTGCCGTCGTCGGAGAGGTAGCGCAGGGTGCCTTGCTGCGTCCCTGTATTGGGATCGGCAGCCCCATCTGGCCCGCCGGAGATCCGCGTCAGGACGCCGGAAGATGGATCATCAGCACGGTCGGCGGGCAGGTCGTACCGATAGAGATCCCAGGAGCTGGGCGAGGCGGCGCCGTCGGTGATCGACTGACCGCCGTTCGGGTCGCTCGGCACAAGCGGGGCATTGGTGCGGAAGTAGACGACCGAGCCGTCGTCGGAGGCACCCTGAAAGCCCGCCCCAGCGCCGATCTCGGCAATTCGCTGACCCGCAGCAACCTGCGGCCGGGAAATCCAGCGCACCACCGGCTCGCCGGTGGCGTCGAGTTGACGCACGTAGAGCTGCGGCGGGCAGTCGGTGGCGCCTCCCGTGCCGGCGGCACAGGTTGTCCGCACCCCCGTCGCAGTGGAGTCAGGGCTGGTGAAGAACACCCGACTGCCATCGTCCGACACGGCGTTGGCCGCCGGCCCGCCAAGGGCGACGTTCGTCGGCGAGCCCAGACCGTTACCGCCGGCTCCGAGCTGGGCGCCACGCACGCTGGGGACTGCTCCCTCTTCGCAGGGCTGGGCGCCGATCGTGTCGGTCACGGTGCCGTCGCCGACTCGAGCGGGGATCAGGGTCGCATCCAGGCCCTTTCCGGTGCACTGGCTGAGTAACTCGCGCGCGCCGCTCGCGAGATCCTGGCCGTAGACGGCGGTCCCGCCACTCTGCTCACATGAGGGATCAGTAGGCCCAAGGAGACAGCGATATCTCCCAGCCTGCACGAGAAGATCACCATCGGTGAAGAGGGCAGAGCCGTTCGTCGCAGCACTCAGAGCGCCACCACCGTTCCAGATCCCCCATCCCGGGGCATCAAGCCAGGAGGGGGAAGAATCCAGGAAGCGGGTGTAGAAGAAGCCACCGGAAAGAGTGCCCTGCTCCTCGAACGTCGGATATCCGGAAAAGGTCGAGGTGACGGCTTGATCGGCGCTTGCGCCGATGAACGTTGCACCGGCGGAAAACGCCGAGCCTTGGACCGGGCGGTCGAAGATGGGCTGGGGCCGCCAGCCATCCTCGGTTCGCTTCAGTCGGTCGAGCTCCCAGCCAAGTGCTCCACCTGCCTCATCGGTGAGCACTCCGGCGCTCAGCGGCAACAGCATGCTGTTGCCGTCACGCCCCGGGACGCCGGCGTTGACGTTGAGATCATCCGACCCGAAGTACCCACCCCCCCTTCTGGTCGCCTTGTCGGGCGGAGTCACCATCTCATAGGCGCGTCCATCGGCGTTGGGGGCCGGTGGCGTCGCGGGGGAGAGCGCCGTGGCAGCTTCAACCTCAGCAGGAAGCGAGAGTGCGAACGACGCTAGTGCGAGCGCGCAGGAAAGGGCGAACGCGAAAGCTCCCGGCTGATAACCAGGCACTCGGACAGTGCTCCGGCGCTTGCGACTACTGCCTGACATCCCACTCCTCCTCATTGCTTCCCGCGGCGGTGGCTATCCGGGGCGACACCACTGCGGCCCCTCGCCTCCCGGTGGTTACTATACGAATATATATACACGAACGTTTTCTGCGAAGTCAAGGCCCAACCGCTCGAGCCCCGCGCAGACATTTCCGGCACGCCGCCGGGAGGTCGCGCTCGAAGGCGCGACCTCCCATGTGTCCGATCCGTGCCAACAGAGAATCGACGAGCTGAATACGGGCCAGCGGCGTCAGACGACGAGCTACGACAGCTCGCTCCAGGCCCCGTTGCCGGTCCCGGTCGGGGTGCAGGGGTCTTCGTTGCCCTCGCCCTCGAGTTCGATCGGGTTGCCCGACGCATCCTCGAACTCGTAGGGAGTCGAGTTGATGTCGGTGGCCGGATCGGCCGTGATCGTATGCCCGGTGCTCGCGATCTCGGAATTGGGCAGGATGATCTCGGTGAACGGCCCGTTCGGATCGGGCTGTAGGTGACCGTAGATCTGTCCTTGTACGACCCCAACCAGCGGGACGTTGAACACCACGTCGATGCCATCCCAGACCTCGTCGTCGGCAGGATCGGACGTTCCCGCCGTGTAGCGGCAGACCTGGTCGGTCCAGGCCGGATCGGTGTCGGTGGTGATGAGCGGGCAGATGCCGGGTCCGCCTACGACGCCGTTAGTGACCTCGGTCGAGCCATCCGCATAGACATCGACAGTCAGGTCGACATCGCAGTTGGCAACGTTGCCATCCAGAATCGACTTCGTCGAATGCGCGTGGAACGTGCACGGCACCGTCGCAGTCGGCGTACAACCGTCCACGTCGAGGACATTCACGCCCGTCCAGTCGGACGCGGTGGTGCTCGGCAGCACAGCCGCCGCCGCCGCCCAAGCCGAGCTCGCGCCGAACGCGAGCGCTGCGAGGACGGTCAGCGACGCGACCGCCG
>CAZARJ010000158.1:0-4799 GCA_964487515.1 uncultured Conexibacteraceae bacterium
GCGGCGCTGCGCTCGATCGGCCTTTCGCTCGAGCCGGCCCGCCCGCTTGCCCCCGGCGCGCGACGCGCGGTGCTGCAGCCTCCGCGCCTCGCTACGCACCTCGCGCGCCACACGCGCAGCCCGGCGATGACGGCGCGTGGCACGCCGCTCGCGCTGTGCCACCGCGGCGCAGCGCTTGGCCTTCTTCTCGCCGCCGACCGCCCCGGTGCCCGGGCTGACGTCGTCCCCGGGCTCGGTCACCGGCGGCAGGCAGTCGCCCCCCTCGCAGGGCGGCTCAGGGGCCGGCCGATCCTGGCTCGCTATGCCACCCCCGACCCGCGCGTCGTAGATGTCGATGGCATCGTCGACATCGATCCCGACGAGCCGCTCGCGAGTCGTGAAGAAGAGATCCATTCCGTCGGGGGAAGCGTCGATGAACGAGGCCCGCGAGCTGTCGCGTCCGCTCGAGATCAGCTCCAGGTCGCCGCCCTCCCCGTCGTCGGTCCACAGGTAGACGTCATCGCGGCCGTTCGTGTCCTGCGGCACCAGCGGATCGGGGCTGACGAAGATGACGCTGCCGTCCTCGGTCAAGTTGCGGGACAGGCTCGGGAAGCTCAGGAAGCCCTTGAGGCCCTGCAACATCGCGTCCCCCGTGGGCAGCTCGCCGCTCGGGTTGCAGGAGACGCAGTCGACCTCGCCGCCGGATGCGTCATAGCGATAGAGCTGGTCGAAGCCGCCGTTGTCGAAATCGCCGGTCTGCCGCTCTGAGGTGAACAGCGCGTAGCGGCCGTCCGCGGTCACCCGCGAGAGCTTCGAGCCCGCCGTCTGCGTCCAGTTCCCCGAGTCGCTGCTGATCGTGGCGACGAACTTCGTCGCTTCGCCGTCGCGCAGATAGATGTTGGCCTCGCCCTGTAGCCCACCCGTCGCGAGCACGCCGGTGTCCGCGAAGTAGAGGCGCTCGCCGTCGTCGGAGCTGCCGACCACGCCCAGCGCCCTGCCGTCCGCGTCGGCGGCCGAGAGGTCGGTGAGACGCTCGGCATCGACGTCGTAGCGATACAGGTCCGCGCGACTGGCCCCTGCCGTGGAGTCATCGGTCAGCCGCTCCGCGCTGGTGAAGAAGACGCTGTCCCCGCTCGGGGTCGCGTACTGGAAGTACCTCGGAGCCGGCACCGGGTCGAGCGTGCTCGCCTGCGACGGGGACACCGGCTCGGTGCGGGTTCCATCGATCCGCACGTAGATCTTGGCGGGACCGTAGGTCTGATCGGTCCAGAAGATCCGGGAGCCGTCGCGCGAGATGATGTTCGAGACCCCCTGGCCATAAGCGCCGGAGCCGAGCAATCCGCCCTTCGGCGATGCGCTGCCGTCCGGGAACACGGAGACGAGCTTCAGGTACTCCCCGTTCCCGGCGTAGATGTTGTTGACGCCCGGATTCGCGGCGGGCCCATCGGTGACGGGATAGGCGTTCGGACCCGAGCCCGAGAAGGCGACCGTCTCCAGATCCGCGCTCGCCACCACCAAGGACGAGTAGGCGTCCGCGACCTGGGGGAACGTGATCGGCTCGAGCTCGCCCCCGGGATGGCGCAACAAGATGTTGTCGAGGCTGCGGTCGATCCCCGGCGCGAGGAGGCCGGGCCCCTGGAGCAGAACGCTCGCGGCATCGACGCTGTACGCGATCGGCGCGACCAGGGTAAGCCCGGAGGAGGTCATCGCCGGCATCATGGGCTCGGTGCTCCACCCTTCGGACGTGCGCGCGGCATAGTAGGGGTTGACGAAGCCGCCGCCTGAGCTTTCCGCGAAGGCCCCGAGCGAACCGAAAGTGACTGCATCGCCGGCCACCGCGGCGATTCCGTCGCCGGTCACGACGTCGTAGCCGTCCTTGCCCGGAGGCGAGACCATCTCGTAGGCGCGGTCGGCCGGCAGGGCCGCCGCCCGCGCGGGGAGCACGACCAGCAGACAGGCGAGCGCCGCCGTGAGCACGAGAGTTGCGGTGGGCCGGACGGCCTCGGTCATAGGTTCCATCCCTTCGATCGAGATCGATGGTCCGCCTGGGAAGAACGGAACCCCCCTGAGGCCCGCGTCAGCTACGCACCGCTTTTCCCTCCCCGCGGCACCTTGAAAGCACGTATGCCCCTTATCTATCAGGTCCGCCGAGGGCCGGGCCGAGCGGCGCGATGGCCGGGCCGTCCGCGCTGTGAGATCGCCGTCCCTGGGCCCCGGGACCGTCCGAGTAGGCTGATCGAGGAGCACTCGACACGAAGGAGGAGCGGATCCATGAGCACGGCGGTTGATGAGCGCACGGTGATCGACGGGGTCAAGAAGCAGCTGCTGATCGGGGGCGAGTGGCGCGACGCGAGCGAGGGGGCGACGTTCGCGGTCGATGATCCGTCGACCGGCGAGACGCTCTGCGAGGTCGCCGACGGTACGGCCGAGGACGCCAGGGCGGCGCTCGACGCCGCCGTCGCCGCGCAGGCCGAATGGGCGGCGAGCGCCCCCAACGACCGCTCCGAGATCCTCCACGACGCATTCCGGCTGCTCGGCGAGCGCAGCGACGAGCTGGCCGCGCTGATGACCCTGGAGATGGGCAAGGCGCTCAGCGAGGCGCGCGGGGAGATCGCCTACGCGGCCGAGTTCTTCCGCTGGAACTCGGGCGAGGCGCTGCGCACCGACGGCTACTACAAGCCCTCCGGCAACGGCGCCGGCCGGGTGCTGGTGATGCGCCAGCCGATCGGCCCCTGCTACTTCGTCACGCCCTGGAACTTCCCCACCGCGATGGGCACCCGCAAGATCGGCCCGGCGATCGCGGCAGGCTGCACGATGATCGTCAAGCCCGCCCAGAAGACGCCGCTGTCGATGCTGGCGCTGGCCGAGCTGCTCGCCGAGTGCGGCCTGCCGAACGGGGTGCTGAACGTGATCACGAGCAGCTCCTCGAGCACCGTCTCGAAGCCGATCATCGAGGATCCGCGCCTGCGCAAGCTCAGCTTCACCGGCTCGACCGAGGTCGGGCGCAAGCTGATCGAGCAGGCCGCCGGCGGCGTGCTCGCGGTCTCCATGGAGCTCGGCGGCAACGCGCCTTTCCTGGTCTTCGAGGACGCCGACCTGGACGCCGCGGTCGACGGCGCGATGGTCGCCAAGATGCGCAACGTCGGGGAGGCCTGCACCTCCGCGAACCGCTTCTACGTACACGAGTCGGTCGCCGGGGAGTTCGCCGACAAGCTGGCCGCGCGGATGGGCGCGCTGAAGGTCGGCCGCGGGATCGAGGACGGGGTCGAGATCGGCCCGCTGATCGACGGCGAGCAGCGCGACAAGGTCGACGAGCTGGTCTCCGACGCGATCGGCAAGGGCGCCCGCGCTCTGGTCGGCGGGAGCGCGGCGAACGGGGCGGGCTACTTCTACGAGCCGACCGTGCTCGGCGACGTCCCCGACGACGCCCGCCTGCTCCGGGAGGAGATCTTCGGCCCGGTCGCGCCGATCAGATCCTTCTCCGGCGAGGAGGAGGCGATCGCCGCGGCCAACGACACCGAGTACGGACTCGTCGCCTACGTCTACACCAACGATGTGAAGCGGGCGCTGCGCGTCTGCGAGGCGCTGGAGACGGGCATGGTCGGCCTCAACCAGGGCATGGTCTCCAACGCGGGCGCTCCCTTCGGCGGCGTCAAGGCCTCCGGCATCGGCCGCGAGGGCGGCAACGAGGGCATCGACGAGTACCTGGAGACCAAGTACGTCGCCGTGAACCTCTAGGGCACGCGCTCAGCCCCGCCCACCTCGCCGGGGGCCAGCGCAGCCTCCACATGGCCCCGGATCAGCTCGTCCAGCGAGCCACGCCAGGCGAGGCAGGGGTCCGCCGGGGGATGCTCCGGCAGGTGCTCGCGCTCGCGGGTCAGAATGCGAACGGCGACGGGCTCGGCGGCGAATGCCCGGCCGAGGGCGGCAAACGCCTCCTCGGAGCCTGAGCCACCGGCGGCCTGGCTCGGCTCCTGCGCCAACCGCTGCCGAAGGCGGGCGATCAGCTTCGCGCAGCCGAGAGCGAAGCATTCCTCCTTGCCGCTGAAGTACCCGTAGAAGTCGGGCTTGGAGATGCCGGCCTCGCGGACCAGCTCGAAGACGCTCACGGCTTCATAGCCGACCTCGTCGACGCGCCCGAGCAGAAAGTCCGCCATCTGCTCACGCTTGACGGCCGGGTCGCCCTCCAGAGCGTCCGTGAGCAGCTTCGCCGTTGAGCTGAGCAGGGGCCCGGCCCAGGGTCTCCCCCGGCCCTCAGCGATCTGAGCCTGACGGTTGATCTCGACCAGCTCCGGCTCGCAGGCCTGGGCGATGCAGGTCCGCTTGTCGGCGAAGTGGTGGTAGAAGGTCGTCCGCGAGTAGCCCGCCGCCGCGGCGAGCCCGGCGACCGTGATCTCGGAGTACTCGCGCTGCCCCATCAGCTCGCGGGCCGCCTCGAGCAACCGGGAGCGCACCGCATCTGTCCCGTGCTGCGGCTCGCTATCGCTCACTTCATTCCTCGGGCACCCACGCCCCGGCCGGCGATCCGCTCAACTTCTGAGCGGGGCCGGCCGAGGGGGATGGATTCGGGGAGGAGTCTTCTGGCTCGCGACGAGCCCGACTTCTTCATCGCTGGAGAGCGAAAATGTCGGACTCGTAGCGGGGCGGTCAGGGGGCACCGCTGGGCTCAGCGGCGCTTCTTCTTGCCCTTCTTGCCGCAGCGGACGACGTTCTGCTTGCCGCTGACCTTGGCGCCGTTCTGGCCCTTCAGCGCGACGTTGGCCCTGCGCAGGGCCCGCTTGCCCTTGCAGATGTCCTTGGAGTTGACCAGCAGGCCGCCC